>NZ_NFKZ01000019.1:0-33787 GCF_002160635.1 Lactobacillus gallinarum | reverse complement strand
CCACGTTTTTACTGTAAAGCAAAAAAGAAGCTTGCCCATGCCCAACGTGTCTTGTCTCGCAGGCAGCGCCGGGCTAAAAAAGGAGGACGCAATTTGCGGCTAGCAAAAAACTATCAAAAGCAGCGCTTGGTAGTAGCTAAACTGCACGACAAGATCAGAAGACAGCGTAATGACTTCTTGCAAGTACTCTCAACTGCACTAATCAAAAACCACGATTTGGTAGTTGCCGAGGAACTAAGAAGCAGAAATCTGTTAAAGAATCATGCCTTGTCTCAAGCCATTTCTGATGTTGGCTGGCGTAGTTTCCTGAACATGCTGGCTTATAAGGCAGATCTATATGGCAAAGAATTTCTAACAATTGATCCTAAGTACACCACCCAAAGATGCCATCAATGTGGCAGTATTATGGGGCAAAACGGTTATAAGAAATTAACCCTTAAGGATCGGGAATGGACTTGCCCAATCTGTCGAACGCACCATATTCGTGATTGGAATGCGGCCGTGAACATCTTAGAAAAAGGATTAGGCAAGTGGCAGAATCCTAAAATAAAAAAAGCAGCCTAAGCTAGGCTGTAGTCCGTTAGCAACTCGCGGACTCAAAAGGCTTTGGTAATTAGACGACCTCTATCGGCAATAGTCAAAAGATTACTGCTGGTAAGTCAAGTCCGTATCTAAGCAAGTTAGTGTTCTGGTTAGCGTAAGCTAACGAGCCACTAAGCCCTAGACTTCAGTCTAGGGTAGTTGACTTGTTCTAGGCATCATTAGTTTAATTGTTGGCTTTGTAACAAAAGCAGCAAGAACCGTCAGTTTACGGGATGTTGCTATCGCAATAGAAGTTGCTGCAGTTTGCTTGCTTTATTTAACGCATAATTCAAGTTTAAGTTTCATGAACTTAGTAGTGCCGGAATTGGTAGCGATTGTCGGGCTGGTTTGGTTCATTGTTTCTAGAAGACAAATGAATTAGATTTACGTAAATTCAAAATCAAAATAGAAATCTTCAATAAAGAACCTCCTCTTTTATTTATCAGAGAAGGTTTTTCGTATATAATGGGTCTGTATATGATTTTTATTCAGAAGAGGTAGCTATGAACAAGGAAGAACTCCATAAATTATTGCACCCAATGAAGGTGATCGGGTTAGGTGGTAACCCAGCATTAAACGAAAAAATTGCTGCAATTTTGCGTCAACCATTAATTGAAACTGCAGTTCATCACTTCAGCGATGGTGAAATCCAAGTTAATATTGGTGAAAGTGTCAGAGGTTGTGACGTCTTTGTAATTCAATCAATTCAAGATCCAGTTAACGAAAACTTTATGGAACTTGAAATTATCTTGGACGCATTGCACCGTGCATCAGCTCATACCATTAACGTGGTAGTTCCATACTTAGCATATTCACGTTCAGATACTAAGACTCGTTCACGTGAACCAATCACAGCTAAGCTTGTTGCTAACTTGCTTCAATTAACTGGTATGGATCGTTTAATTACAGTTGATTTGCATGCTTCACAAATTCAAGGTTTCTACAGTGTTCCAGTAGATCACTTGCACGCTATTCCACTTCTTGGTCAATACTTCTTAGATAATGGTATTGCTACTAAGGAAGATGATGATATCGTAGTTGTTTCACCTGATCACTCAGGTGCCAAGCTTGCACGTAACTTTGGTCAATATTTCAACGCTCCAATCGCTATTGTTGATCAACGTGGTGCTCGTTATGATACTGAAGTGCACGATATTATTGGGGATGTTAAAGACAAGAAGTGTATCATCGTCGATGATTTAATTGATACTGGTTCTCGTATTTCATCATCAACTAAGTCAGTTATGGCGGCAGGTGCTAAGAAGGTTTATGTTGCTGCAACTCACGCACTTCTTTCTAAGAATGCAACTGAAGTACTTAACGAATTGCCAATTGAACAAATCGTTGTAACTGATACTATTAAGCATAATCGTTACCCAGACAGAATGGTTCGTATTTCTGTAGATCAACTTCTTGCTCGTGGTATTGATTACGTTTATAACGATCGTTCAATTCACCAAATTTTTGATGAACAAAATCGTTTAAAGTAAAAAAATTAAATAATTGATATATAATAATCCTCAACTGTATGAGGATTATTTTTTATTTAAGTTTAAGTCATAAAACTATTTACAAATAGCAATGATTGGTATAATTGATTTGTGTTGTATAGATAGAAAGAGAAAGATAGGGGAATAACCATGGCACGACGGAAAAATATGAAAAGACGGAGAGTTATTCTTGGCAATACTTTTCATTTAATCAGAGAAAATGGAATGGATAATGTTTCTTTGCAAATGATTGCAGAAAAATCAGGCATTTCAAAGTCCCTGCTGCAGTCATATTATCCTCATAAAGCCAAGTTAACTAATGACATTATTCGTAATCTTTTTAATACTTTAGGACAACAAGTAAATAATTACGATATGGCTAATAGTAATGCACCATATGCAAGAACTAAGGCTTTTATTTATACTATTGCAATTTTAGGGATGCATGATGAAGGTCTTGATCGAATTATTTCAGAAGCCTTTGTCAGCAATGCAACCCTGGATAACTGGGGCGTAATGCTTAATGATTGGATCAATATCAATCATTTATTTGACGACGTTGATGTTGATGAAGACGAGCTTGAAACGGGGATTGCATTTGTAACTAGTGGTATCGGACGGCTTTACCATGATCGTAAGAAGCACCACTTATCAGCAGAGGCTCTTGCAGACTATGCTACGAGTGCATTAATGTTTAGTTTCTTGCATTGTTCTTCTCGTGAAATTGATCAAGCTCTAAAAGAGGGACATGAAATCATCGAATCAGCTGATATGGAAGTTGTTCACCGTGCAATTGATACGATGTTTGATGAAGGTAAAGAAATTTTCAGCTAAAGGGGAATCGTGATGGTTGAAGGCAGAAGAGCCAATTTGCGACGAATGGGGCAAGAACAAGCTGGCCAGTATAAACGCATGATGGCTTTTGTGATCTTTTTGGCTGCGGCTTTAACATTGATAACGGCAACTTTTCTGAATCCTATTTTTATGAAAAAACAAATCAGGACTAGTTACAATCAAGCCGTTATTGTACGCCAAGTTAATAAAAATTTTGATGTTTTGGCAGATGTAATTAATGCTCGCGACGAAGATGACGCAAATCTACTTGCACAGGCACAAACCCAGCCAATTGCCGACCATATAATTGATTATACGTTAGGCATTCACTGGTTTAAGGTTAATAATTTAAGTCTTGCTCAACAGATTTTAACGGATATTAATCAAGGAATTGATAAAGGCTCTTCAAGTGGAGCACAAGTGATCAATAATAAACTAAAAAAACAAGGTGCTAATGCTCCTTATGCAATTGTTAAGGCATTTAACTTAAATATTGTGACACTTGGTGCCAATATTGCTAGTTTATTATTAATCGTTAATGTAATCATTGTGATTGTGACTATTATTACTCTGATTTCATTAATTAATGACATGAAATCTAAGGCTTCAACGCGAGTGCTGATTCATAATGCAACTGCTGCGGGAATGTGGGCCGGATTTTGGCTAATTCTGATATCAGGGTTACTAGCGCTAGTTCCTGTAATTTTTGATGTAGATAACATTGAATTTGGTTCAATTCTTGAAATTGGCAGTAGTGTTTTCTTGGAATATGTCATTGTCGGTGCAATTATTTATGTTATTTGTGCCATTCCTTGGCAAGCTACTTCAACTAAATAAGTTTAGAAACCGTAATCATGTAACTATGATTACGGTTTTTCTTGCATAATAACGAAGTATCTGTATATAATTAAAAAATAATTAACAAATTTTAGGTATATTTAACGAAGGAATAGGCGAATTTTATGAAAAAGGCAAAGATTATTAATTTGTTTTTTGCTTTCATTACAATAATTTCGACTCTTTTTTTGTTTAATCAACCAGTTGCTGCCGCGGATAAAAAGGTAGCAAGCGACTCTGTAATGAAAAAGATTAAGCAGTCGAAAGAATTAGTAGTGGGCACCTCTGCGGATTACCCGCCACTTGAATTTACTACTAGTGTAAATGGCAATACCAAGTATGTAGGGGTAGATATTGAACTAGCTAAGGATATTGCCAAGGATCTGCACGCTAAGCTTGTAATTAAAAATATGAGCTTTGATTCTCTATTAGTAGCGCTTGAAACAGGCAAGGTTGACATGGTTATTTCTGCTATGACGCCAAATCCTGAAAGAAAAAAGAGTGTAGACTTCTCACAGATTTATTACAAGCCAAGTGGTGAGTATTTTTTAATTAATAAGCGCGATCAAGCTAAGTATAAGAAGATTAAAGACTTTGCTGGTCAAACTGTTGGTGCTCAAACTGGGAGTATTCAATATCAATTGATTCAGTCTCAAATGAAGAAGTCTAAAGCCAAGGGTTTAGGCAAGATCAATAACTTAGTTTTGGCTTTGAAGTCTGGCAAAATGTCAGGCGTGGTAATGGAAGAATTAACTGCTAAAGCATATGCTAAAAATGACAATAGCTTGATGGCTGTTAGAAGCGATTTACGTGAAGAACAAGCTGGGAACGCGGTAGCTATTGCTAAGGGACAATCCGGCTTAGTGAAGGCAGTTAATAAGACAATTAAGCGCGTTGAAAAAGATGATTTGATCAACAAAAAGTATTTGCCTGAAGCTGCAAAATACATGAAGACGGCACAAAAGACTAATACAATGGCAAAATATGCTCCATACTTTGTTAAGGGGATCGAATACACCATTATTATCACTGTCTTCTCCGTTTTAATTGGTATCGTATTGGGGATGCTTTTAGCCCTAATGCGTTTATCACAAAACAAGCTTTTGCACTGGATTGCGGTTTGCTACATTGAATTTATTCGTGGTACGCCGCAGATGGTTCAGATTCTGTTCGTTTACTTTGGTGTTGGTGCTCTTATTTCAAACTTATCTGCCTTAGTTGCTGGTATTATTGCGATTGGACTTAACTCAGGAGCCTATGTTGCTGAAGATATTAGATCAGGTATTGCTTCAGTTGCTAAGGGTCAAACTGAGGCAGCTAGATCTCTTGGTTTAAGTCAAGCCAAGGCATACCGTTATGTAATTATCCCGCAAGCATTGAAAAATATTTGGCCAGCTTTAGGTAATGAATTTATCACTTTACTTAAGGACAGTTCATTAGTTTCCGTAATTGGGGTAACAGAATTAATGTACCAAACTGAACTTATTCAAACCTCAACTTACCGTGGTGTGTTGCCATTATTCATTGCGATGATTATTTACTTCATCATGACCTTTACTTTGACTAGACTGCTTAACTATTTCGAAAGACGGATGAAACACAATGACTAAAATGATTGATATTCAACATTTAAAAAAGACCTTTGGTGAAAATGAAGTATTAAAAGATATTTCAGCAACCGTAAATAAAGGGCAGGTAATTTGTATTATCGGCCCATCTGGTTCTGGTAAAAGTACTTTTTTACGCTGTTTAAATGTATTGGAACATCCTACAGCTGGGAAGATTGTTTTTGATGGTACGGATTTAGCTAGTTTAAAAGATGGCAAAGAATTAGATCAATTACGAGAAAAAATGGGCATGGTTTTCCAAAACTTCAATCTTTTCCCTAATATGAATGTAATTGAAAATGTAAAGCTTGCGCCAATGAAAGTTAAAGGTATCAGTGAAAAAGAAGCTGAACAAAAAGGCTTAGAGCTTTTAGAAAAAGTAGGATTGGCTGACCGTGCGCAGCAATTTCCTGCTAGTTTATCTGGTGGTCAACAGCAACGTGTAGCGATCGCTAGAGCTTTAGCGATGGATCCTGAAGTGATGCTATTTGATGAACCTACTAGTGCACTTGATCCTGAAATGGTTGGGGAAGTTTTAAAGACAATGCAAGATTTAGCTAATTCAGGGATGACAATGGTAATTGTGACCCATGAAATGGGCTTTGCTCGTGAAGTCGCTGATGAAATCTGGTTTATGGCGGATGGTTACTTGCAAGAAAAAGGAACTCCTGAAGAGGTCTTCGGTCATCCTACTAGTGATCGTGCTAAAGATTTCTTATCCAAAGTTTTATAAACTAAAAAATCCAAGCAAACGCTTGGATTTTTTTATTTCATTCTGTGATGATGAGATTTTTGAATGCGTACTGTCTTATAAAAAAATTTTGATGCCATCCGTCTATAGCTAAAGTATTAAGTAAATTGTTGGATTGATTTGGCAGAATTGCAGCCCTAGGCATAATAACAGCACGCAGAATTTTATTTTGCTTTAGTAAAGGTGACTGCACTTCCGTTTTATTACTTAAAGAAGTGGTGGATTGGTGAGCTACAGGAGCCGTGGCGTAATTAGTAGTATCGTTAGTACCATCTTGCTTGAATAGCTTGAAGGTATATTTATAAACGCCCTTAATATCAACCTCATATTCATGTCCAGCTATAATTTGTGTACTTGCTGGTGAATAGGTGATGATTGTTTTAAAGTTGCCATAGCCGCTAGAACTATAATTTTTAACGTGAGTAGCGATAGTTGTGATACCAGTATCTAAATCTTTAATAGATATTTCTGGTTTGGAGTTCACAGTCTTGTCAGATAAATAAATTGACCAAACAGTTTTATTCCCTTTAGCCAGTTCTACTGGAAATAATCGCATGCTAGGGTAGGCAACTACAGGCTGACTAGCAGCTCGAAACATATCGTTAGTGTTGAGCACCTTTTGGACCGAATAACGATAGCCGTTTTTGCCGTATGCTGCTCCGATTCCAGTAGTGGTTAACCGGGTTGAAAGAAGCCAAGCACGGTGGCCTGTATCTGATCCAGTTAAGTTATAGTGGTCAGTCACTAAATCTGTGATAACGTCACCGGCAGATTGATGTGAAACGTTGAAATTCAGATTTGATGTTTCAGAAGTATCTTTAGCTAATTTCCACATTCCCTTTGAAATATAGCTAGGTCTTTTCTCACTAGGGAGACCATGTTGATTAACAAAAGGATTAGCATTGATAGCAGCCATTACTGCCGCAGTTTTTTGAGCATTATTGTTAAAAGTAGTGGTTGCAGTTACATTTGGTAAGCCAAATAGGGAACGATAATAATTAATGTAATCGACTTGTGTTTGAATATATTTTGAATTTAAAGCTCCTGCATTAAATTTCTTCTTTAAATGTGGCTTTTTAGCGTAAATATTTTTAATATTATAGCGAGTTTTATTGAGATTGCCGTATTCTTTTTGAAAATTGTGCACTTCATTAATCTCTTGAGTAGTAAAAGTTGCACCTTTTGCAGTCTGTCCAATAAATGGCACACATAAAATCACTGCAATTGTAGTGATCGAGATTTTCCGTAGAAGCATATTTTTAACTCCCTTCTAGGATCTTGTAGTCTATTTAACTAATTATAAACTATTGTGAAAAGGCTTTAGTGAAAAATATTCTATAATTTTAAGTTTTTCTGGTATTCTTTGCGTATAATAAAGGTTTGGTAACATTTAAAAGAGGTATAAAACAATGACTAAAAAAACACAAGTTGGATTAATTTTTGGTGGTAACTCATCAGAATATGAAGTATCAATTGTTTCAGGTCGTAACATTTATAAAGCAATCGATAAAGAAAAATTTGATGTACACCCAATTTGGATTACTAATGAAGGCTACTTTGCAAACGAAGAAGAAAGTTTCAAAGTTTTGGAAGATCCTTCATATCAAGTAAAGAACCCACACAAGGTTCATAATATTTCTAATTTAATTGAATTAGAAAACTTACCAGAAATCGATGTCTTTTTCCCTATTGTTCACGGTAACTTAGGCGAAGACGGTGTTTTACAAGGTTTATTCCGTTTGATGAATAAGCCATTTGTTGGTGATGATGTCTTAGCTGCTGCTGTAACTATGGACAAGGAATTTACCAAAATTTTAGCTCAAAGGGTTGGCGTTCCTGTTGCTGACTGGATCGCAATTAAACGCTTTGAATACGATGACAAAAATAATGATAAACTTGATTATGAAAAGGTTGCTGAAAAACTTGGTCGTGACATGTTTGTTAAGCCATCTAACCAAGGTTCATCAGTTGGTGTTAGCCATGTAACTAACGCTGATGAATATGCAGCAGCATTAAAAGAAGCATTTAAATACGATGATAAGGTATTAGTTGAAGAAACTGTTCCTGGTACTGAAGTAGAAACTGCCGTTCTCGGTAACGACAAGCCAATTGTAGCAGGTGTAGGACAAATCACCAATGCAAAAGGCTCATTCTACAGCTATAAGAACAAATACGATGACAATTCAACTTCTAAGTTACAAATCCCTGCAGATTTGCCACAAGAAATTATTGACACTGTAAGAAGAAATGCTCGTAAGGTTTATGAAGTTACTGAATGTAGTGGTATGGCTAGAATTGACTCTATGCTTACTCCAGGTGGTAAAGTAGTATTGACTGAAGTTAATGCCCTTCCAGGTTTTACTAATATCAGTATGTATCCTAAGTTGTTTGAAGAAGCAGGAGTTCCTTACACTGAATTAATTACGCGTTTAATTGAAGTAGGAATGGAACGCTTTGACCATAAGAAGACTTTGCTTCACAAGCACGATTAATACCGAATTTTATAGAGGTAGATTTTAATGACGACTAATAAGCATGATTTTGAAGAACTCGCTGCACCTAAGGCAGCTGCAAAAGAATTAGGAATAAGTGTAGCCACACTGAGAAAATATTCTTTAATTGTGGAAAAAGTAACGGGCAATTCAAACTATTTTGCTCGGACCAAGCAGAAAGCACGTCTATATCATCAAAAGGATATTGACGATCTGAAGGCTTTCCATCACTTGTCCAAGAATAGTGGCTTGACTTTGCAAGAGGCGGCTCGTCAAATTTATGCTGTTAGTGAAAAAGGTGAAGAGCCTAAAGTCAAAGAACCTGTTCGCTATACTTCTAACGATGTGATGGATACACAGCAGGTAGTTAAGCTTTTGAATACTTTGCAAAAGACTATTTCAAATCAAAATGAGGCGATTAGTTCTTTGCAAAAGCAATTAAATGTCATTCAAAAACAAAATGAAGATTTAATTGAAGCGCAAAAGCAACTTGCTGCACCAAAAGATAATAGCGATAAAATTGCCGCTTTACCTGATATTTCTGGTGTTGTTGATGATGACGATGAAAAACCAAAAGATGCTGCAGAAAAACGCGAAGAAGTAAAGGAAGACATGCAGAAGAGTCAAGAAGAAATGCATGACGAAATTATTTCTAAAGCAAAGGAAAATGCTAAAAAACGTGCAACTGCAAATGTTCATCGTACCTTAGAAGATATGCAACTTCCAGAAACTAAGGAACATTGGTGGCAAAAAATCTTTAAGTTTTAAAAAAGAATTAAACAAAAAAGTAAAGAATTTAAAGGTAGCCTAACATCGGGCTGCCTTTTGTTTTACAGTAATAACTATGAAAAAGAAATAGGGAGTTGTTACTTTGAATTTTAAATGGAAAAAGCGTTATACAGCTGCAGTGATTGCTGCAATTGTTGGCGCTATTCTGACAGTATTAACTTATTTTGCAACTGATATTTATCAAAAGGATGAGGTTGCGGTTATTACAGATAGTCAGATTAAAGATACTTTGATTGAAAAAAATGAGGATGTTTATAAGAATCAGGATCAAACTAGACAACAGATTCTACATTTAAAAGTATTATCTGGTAAGCATAAAGGAGAAAAATATACCACTAAAAATGTATATTATCCTTCTCAATTAACGACACAGCAGTATCGTGCTGGTCAGCGTATTTTTGTCAATATTAAAAAGGGAGACCCTGCCATTGTTAATCCAAAGCGAGATTGGGTATTAGTGATGGTAGTTACAATTACAGTGGCATTAATGATCGCTGTATCAGGGATGCACTCAATTGCATTAGTAATTTCTATGGCAATTAGCTGGGCACTGTTCTATTTAGTCATTATTTGGGATGTTCATCTAAATGGGGCACACATTATCTTGCTATTTGGTTTAGCTGATATTGTTTTGTCATTCTTTAGTTTATTGATTGTTCAAGGATTTAATAAAAAAATGCTAGCAACTTGGTTAGCAACTATTTTAGGAATTTTTGTTTCTTTTGCTCTATGCTATGTAATTATGCATGTGACTGGGGAATCAGAAATGAAATATGAAACGGGAGATTATGCAACGCAAGATCCTCGTGGGTTGTTCTTAGCTCAGACTTTGATCGGAATTTTAGGTGCCGTCATGGATGAGGCAACCGACATTATTTCTAGTTTGTATGAATTGATCCAAACTAAAAAAGATATCACTATTCGGCAATTAGTACACAGTGGTCGAACCATGGGACAGGAAATCATGGGGCCATTGATCAATGTCTTGGTTTTGATCTTCATCGCTGGCGCTTTGCCTGAGACGATTTTGTACTTAAGGGATAACAATACCTTAGCTTCTACTTTTGGCTTTACGCTGTCACTAGGAGCCACACAGAGTGTTATTTCTGCGATCGGGATCGTGCTGACGGTTATCTTTGCGACGGGATGCAGTTTATTCTTCTTGAAGGATCGAGATTGGAAGAGTTTGTTTAAAAAAGAAGGTGAGAATAAATGAGTACGTTAATGGCATTAATTGTTGTTTTAGCTATTTTGATGACAATTGTTGGCGGAGAAACGGGAATCCGGAGTTTCTTTAGTGTTTTAATCAATACCATATTGCTGATTTTGGTAGCAATGCTGATTTCTTGGGGAATTAATATTGCAATTTTAACTTTGATTTTTATTCCGTTAAAACTTGTTACGATCATTTTCTTAGGTACGCATGATTATACAGTTGCCAAAAACTCATTTTATTCTGCTTTTATTGTGTGTTTGGTTATTAGTCTATTTATTTGGGGATGCCAATATTTTGCTCAAGCTGCGGGTCTTGGCCCAGAAGCAGGGGAATTATTAGTTGGTTTATCACAAATGCCAGGATTAGATTATCCAATGATTGCTGTTACAGTTGCAGTTTTCTCAACTTTGGGTGCAATTGCGGAAGCAGCAGTAGCGATGAGTTCAGGTTTACTTGAAATTAAAAAGCATAATCCAAATATCAGCGAAGAAGAATTAATGAGTAGCGGTACAGCCATTGGTACTGACGTGCTAGGTACTGCAATGAACACAATTTTATTTGGGATGTTCGGTAGCTTTTTAGCTCTGTTTTTATGGTATTTCCGTTTGCACTATACGATTGGTGAAGTCCTTAATGAAAAACTTTTTGTTAATGAAGCCTTAATTATCATGTATTCTTTAATAGGGGTTATTTTAACAGTGCCTCTGTCATCATTTATGTTGTCTAGAGGGATGAGTAAGAAGGAACTAAAAAATGAAAGTAGAAAATCTAATCATAACTAATTTTAATAAGCGTGAATTTAAGATCCATACTTATGTGCTGGATCAAAATCCAGAATTAGTGGAACAAAAGCGCCCTTTAGCAATTGTGGTTCCAGGTGGGAGTTTTAATCATTTATCTAAAAGAGAAGGCGAACCAGTAGCACTCGCTTTTAATAATCAAGGCTTTAATAGCGTGGTTATGGAATATAACTTAGTACAAGATCCAGGTAAAATTTATCCAGATGCTGGTCTTGATGTACTTACTACGGTTAAATATTTTAGAGAGCACGCAGATGAGTATCATTTGGATCCCAAACGTATTTTAACGATTGGATTTTCTGCGGGTGGTCATGTGGTCAGTTCAGCTAATAACATGGCTTTAAGCAGTGATTATCAAAGTAAATATGGTTTTAACAAAGATGATGTATTGCCTAATAAGACGATTCTAGGTTATCCATTGATCGATATTAAGAAAATTGGTTTTCCAATCCCAGATGATCAAAAAGATAAGATGCCAGTAGAACCGGAATTATTAGATAGTGCATTAGGTGTTACACGTGAAACACCAGATACATTTATTTTCCAAGCTTGGGATGATCCAGTTGTTTTGATTGGCAATTCCATTGAATACATTGATGCTTTGAATAAGAATAATGTCAAAACTGAAGCACACTTATTCAATCATGGCTATCATGGCTTTTCTTTAGCACGTCATAACGTCCAAACTAAGGGCCGTGAATGGCAGGAAAATCCACATGCGGCTCATTGGTTTAACTTAGCGATGGAGTGGCTGAGAAGCGAATGGGGCGAGTAGAAAAGCATTAAGTCATCGGCTTTGTGGTAAAATTGGTACTTAACAAATGAAATTAAAGCTGGTGAAACTATGCATGATATTTATCACGTTATTTTGAAGAATCGTAAAATCGATCGCTTGATCATGCCATTTGAAGCGCTGTATTGCGTATGGCTGATCATTACTTTGATCTTGAATTTTAAGTTATTTGCTTATTCAATTGATGCGCAATTTGTGTTAATTACGTTGTTTTACTTTAGTGGTTGGATATCATCATTGGTTAAAAAGCATAAAATGAAGCAATAAAAAAAGAGTTCTCATATCGAGAGCTCTTTTTGCTTAATCATTATTCTTTTTTTCTTTAAAGAAGATAACCTCTTCAGCTGCAACAATCGGACCAGATGATTTGTAAACTCTGATTCTCATTGCCTTAGCTTTGACGTCTCTTAAACCAACAACCTTATTCTTGCTGTCAGATTTCCAAGTAAGTCGTTCGCCATATGGTTTAAAGTTAGTACCATCAACAGAAGTTTCTACGCTGACTTCAATAGGATCACCTTGATGATCAATCTTTCTTGGAACCCAAACCATTCTGCTTAAGTGTTCCAATTGATTAAACTTGAAGGTTAATTCAAGCGGTTGATCTTCACTGACGCCATTAACAGTTTCCCATTCACTAGCGAGTTTAAGATCAGTCAAATACTTCAAAGGATGATCTTTTTGACTAGTCATGTTACTAGTAGTTTGAATATCTCTGATGGCAAAATTCATTGGATCTGGTTTAGTGATTGCACCAAATGGATCTGACCATTCAGAAACTTTGTTTTTAGCAACATAACGCAAACGCATACTGTAACGAGTATTAGGAGCCAATCCATGGAAGGTAAATGAGCTACCATCGATACCATCATGCAAAATGCCATTAATTTCAATTTGAACTTGATCAGTCAATTGTGGCCAAACTACTGTTAGTGAATGTGAGCTGATCTTTTCTGGATCAACTGCTGGCTGCTTAGGTGAACGCAATAATGAATCAGTGATTGCGTGTACTAAAGTCTCATTACCATACTTGAAGTTACGAATAATAATTTCAATCTTGGAATCAGTAATGTCGCGCTTAGCTAACTTGATTTGCAAAGCGGTTTGCTTCTTTTCTTGATATTGATCAAATTCAGGCAACCAGCTGTAATTTGTATTAAAAAAGAATCCTTCCTTAGCATGAGCGAATGTATCGACTGTGCCATATTCTTGCATGTCGATGACTTGATCATTAATTTTAACGGTTAAGCCATCAGGATAACCATCGCACATGATGTTCAAATTAGTGGTATTTTCTGTTTGGAAGGTATTGAAGTCACCTTGAGTTGGATCAATCGTAATCTTGAGTTTGCTTGCTTCAAGTTCACTAGTAATTTGTGTAGCAACATGGTTTCTTGAATAATCGTTGTAACCATTATCGTCATAGGTAACCATCTTGCTGCGACCTTGTGGGTAAAGAACGTAGTTGCGTTCGCCCAAATCAAAGATAGAGCCGCCACGAACAAAGACTGGTAAATGCCAAGATGGATATGAAAGTTTATTATAAACTCGACCACCTAAATACTTCTTGCCGTCAAACAGGTCAACCCACATCGTACGGTGGTTTGGTAAATAAAGATTATCTTTTCTAGAATTACCATTACCGTCTTCTCGGCCATTAACAATTGGTGAAATGAGCAAGTTAGGCCCAAGCATAAATTCATGGCTAACTTGTGGGGTGTAATTGACTTGTTCATGTGGGAATTCCAAGAATAAAGGCCGCATGATTGGTTCACCAACTTGAGCACGATAGATTAATGTGTACATGTAAGTTTGCAATTGTTCACGCAATTGCAAGTAAGCACGATTGATTTGCGTCATCTTATTGTTATATGCAAATGGCGTTTTACTGAATTTGCCTTGGTCATCAAGACTGAAGAGTAGTGGTGTAAAAGTCTTCCATTCAAAATCACGAATACTAATTTGAGCATTACCACCGCCAGCGGTTCCATCTACGGCACTACCAATTAAAGGTTGGCCAGATAGACTAGCACATAGGAAGCCAGCAACTTGAGTTGGAATATTTTCCCAGTTGCCTCCAATATCACCAAAGGCGAGCATCGTTCTATTTTGACTACCGGCAATTCCTGTATTTGAAAAAATGAGAGGTCTTTTACGCTTAAGATTATCACGTAAAATTAAAGCATCATTTTTCAAAATTTTTGGATCGCTGGTGTTAGTTTGAATAAACGTAGTATCTGGAGTTGCCTTCGGCGTTTGATTTTCACTCCAAAGGCCAGCATTAACATCTCTACTTGCAGCATAATCACTGAAGCTAGTCATTGCTTCCGCATTGATATCTTGTACTTGATAGTTAGGAACAATCCAGCTTAGTTTGAAATGCTCTTTTTGGTAACGATCAACCATTGCACGAGCGGAGAATTGATATTCTTCTTCTCCATTCAATGAGGCCTTACCGTTAGCGTCTTCAGGATTGGAAGTTCTAGTGTAATAGTTGCCATCTTCGAACATGGTAGCATTACGTTCTTTAGCTTCCCCCGGCTGCCACATTGTAGTCAAAAAGTTTCCTACGTGACCCAGACCCAGAGCATATTTAGGTGGCATTAATGGTTTACCCGTCAAAAGGTAATACTTAGCCAAAATATCTTTAGGTGAGTTGCCTAATAAATAAAATGTATCAAATAACTTACTATTGTGAGTTAAGATTGCGGCATCATGATTGGTTTTACCAAAATCATAGCTACCAGTAGTTTCAGTATTTCTTAATTCACCAAAACCGGAGTTAGCCCAGAAAAATGGTACTTGGGTTAAAACTCCGCCTTTACCCGTAATGTGGTCGCGTTCGATTTGAATGACTTGACCTTTATGACTAAAGTAGCCGTTCTGCATCCCACCACCAAAGTAAAATTCATTTTTGTGTTGTTTTAGAATTTCTGTTGTTTGGTTGCTGCTTAGTTCAAGTGGACTAAGTTGAGATAAACGACTACGGTGTAAAGTCTCGTCAAAAATAGTCATCACCGCAGGTTTTTGTTGAAAAATCAATTGGTAATTGCCAGTTTGAATGATTAAAGAATCACTTGTGGCCTTGGCTTTAGATTTTTCAAAGTAAATATTATTAAATTGAGACAGGTCAACGAAAGAAGAATGATTTTCGTCGAATTCCTTAGCTGGATCAAGGAAATAGCGGAATATTCCGTCAGCTAAAATATAAAGACGAGCAACTTCTCCAGTGGAATAATGAAGTTCATAATAATGATCACGTTTATTTGCACCGATGAGTTGACCTAATTGATGTCTTTCTATTTGATTTTGTGTCATATTGCTTTCTTCCTAATAAAACTTGTTACCATATATTATAGCGAAAAAATCTTAACTTTTTGTGCAATTATGCTAAAAGGCCAATAGTCAATCAAAATTTAATTTCTAATTTTAATGTAAGCGCTTTTACTTTTGAGAAAAATGTGCTATATTATGAGTGTAAAGAAATTAAGAAATAAAAGAAAAAAGAAAAGGTGAGTCCAATGACATAGTTAGTGTAGTTAGTCAGATATAAAGAAAGACTTGTGATACCAATGGGCATTTAAGGCTAAACAACAACTTAGTAATAAAATGATATAGCCAAGTGATATATGATTTACATGAGTGACTCGGACTTCCATATGAAGTGGGTATAGAATAATAATTTTTTGAAAAATCGCTTGGAATATATTTATTTAGGAAAGATAATTTATACATGACGAATAATATTAAAAAATGACCTATCGCAGTTTTTAAGCGATAGGTCATTTAGTTTGCTAATATACAGCACCATCGTAGAAGTTGTAACGAGGCTTGTTAAAGTCGAAGTCTTTCAATTCGCTAATCTTAATAGCGTTGTCGCAGACGCCCCAGCTCATTAAGTTAATTGGCTTGCCGTAATCTTCGTCAGGAATAACTAATAAAATGTATTTACCTTGAGATAAAGCGTAGCCAAGTTCCATACCTAAGCCAACGTCTTCTTCTTCTGGCAAATATACGCCAAGCATGATATCAGAAGTCTTAATTCCTACTAGGTCGTTGTTGTAGGTTGCAGAAGCCCATTCAATATCGTGTAAGTATTCTGGGTGTTCATCAACGCGAATACCCTTGTATTGATTATCAAGAGGTATGTAGCTATTTTCTAAATCAACTGTTGGATTTTCTTTTAAAGCTGCCATAGCTTCTTGGTAAGCCTTGTTTTGCTTTTCGTTGAACCAACCGGCACCAAAATATAAAGTCTTTTTCTTTTCCATAATTTTCACCCTCATAAAAATTGCTGATGAATTAACTTTAACATCTTTTCAATTGAAAAAAACGTCTTGTTAACTTACGCTAAAAATAGTAATTCCATAATAGAGGGTAAAATTCAATGACCAATACTGAAAATCTTTTTGCTTCAGATGCAGTTTTTGTGTCTGATCAATTAAAGCAGGACTTAGTTTTAAAAGAAGTTTATGATAAATTGCTTGAGCGAGGCTATGTGAAAGGTAACTTCTTATCACATATTGTTGAGCGTGAACACAATTTTCCTACCGGTTTAGATACTAAAACGTTAGGTCAAAATATTCCTAATATTGCAGTGCCGCACACGGAAGGTGAGTTTGTAAATACGCGTTTGATTGTGCCAGTAGCACTTAAACAACCGGTTCTTTTTCATAATATGATTAAGCCTGAAGAAACATTAGAAGTAAAATTCTTGTTTATGCTTTTGGACAATGATCCTGATGGACAGGCTAAGTTGTTAGCTAGCGTAATGGATTTCTTGGCTGATACTCCGGCTAATGAATTGCGGGAAGTATTTAATTTTACCGATCCGCAAGCGATTTATGCATTTTTAAAGCAAAAATTTATGAAAAAAGAAGACTAAAATTTTCTAGCCTTCTTTTTTAGTCTTCAAGGTAAATTTCACGTAATTTCATAATGTCTGCGCTAGAGAGCTTCATAACATCACGTAAATAGTTATTGATACTGCCGTATTTGTCATTCAATACCTTAATGGCATGATCAAGATATTCAGGACGGACACTTTGAATGTCTCGAATTGATTGAAGAACGTTTTCGTTACGACCGTTTTGACGTGCATGTTCAACCATGCTGTCAACGAAGTCCTTGGTAGTAATGTTAGTTAAAAGGTAATCTTTTTTGATAGTGCTAAACGGTACACCCAAAGCACTTAAAATTAGCATTGCACCAAAGCCGGTTCTGTCTTTACCAGCAGTACAGTGGAAGATGACGCTTTCGTTTTCGCCATCATTTTTGAGCAAGACTTCAAAAAGTTTACGATATGCATTTTGAGCAGATTCACTTTCGATCATGTCTTCATAAGCATAGTGCATGTGATCAAAACCGAAGTCAGCATCGTTAGCGGCTTGCTTATTCAAATCGTTTAGACTCTTAGATGAATTGGTTAAGTCTTCGCTAAAGACGGGATCATAAATGTATTCAACACCGTCTGGAACGCGATCAGGTTGATTATCCACTTCTTCTTTACTTCTAAAGTCAACGTCATATTTTACGCCGTAATCAGTTAAGAACTGCTTGTCAAATGGTGATAGATCAGCCAAATTACCAGTTCTAAGAAGTTTATGCATCTTGATTTTTTTGCCAGATAAAGTTTCATAACCTCCAAGTTCACGGAAGTTGCGGCCACTGGTTACGCCGATTAATTGATTAATTAATTTTTGGGTCAAAAAAATGCTCCTTTCTGTAATTAAATGTTGTCATGCATATTATTTTAGCAACAAATATGAGCCTAAACAATTATTTAGAAAAGTAATAGCTTACAAAATTATGTTAAAATAAACATTAAGAATAAAGCAATCGGATAGGAGATGAAGAAAAGTGGCAACAGATAAAGAAAGTATTTTAGTTCCAGTTGATGGTTCGGAATCAGCAGAAAGAGCTTTTGATAAGGCTGTTCGAGTTGGTTTACGTGATGGTGCTCACGTTGATGTATTGAACGTTATCGATACTCGTCAATTTATGGGTGAAATGCAAGACACTTTGATTTCTGGCGATACTATTTACCAAATGACTCAAGACTCTGAAGAATATTTGAAGAGTTTGAAGAAATGGGCTCATGATAACTTTAACTTTGATGATGTAGATTACCATATTCGTTATGGTAGTCCTAAGCGTATTATTTCTTACGACTTCATCAAAGACCACCATAATGACTTAATCGTTATGGGTGCAACAGGTCTTAATGCAGTTGAAAGAATGTTGATGGGTTCAGTTACTGAATACGTTAACCAACATGCTTTAGCTGATGTATTGATTGTTAAGACTGATATGGCTAACAACCCAGTTAAACCAACAATGAAGAAGAACTAATTAAATAGTGTTAATAGCTAGATGAACATAAATTCATCTAGCTATTTTTTAATGAAAAGTTTCCTAAAAAGGCTTGATAGAACCCGAATATTTTTGGTATTATTTTAACAAATGAACGTAGAGCTGCTGAAGGGAGTGGATGAGTTTTGCTTAAGGATGTAAATAAATTTATTGTTATCGGCAAGTCTTCCGCTTTTGGAGACGTTTTTTCTGTTCGTTTTACTAATATCTGTGCTATTAATCAGGCTTAATTATTGATCGTTTTTGTCGCCCCGTAATTAAGTCTTTTTTTATGGCGTTGTTTGTTTTATCACTATTTTGTTCATGGAGGACAATATGAAAAGATTTAGAAGAATCTTGGTAGCAGTAGTTGCATTACTTGTTGCGGTAGTTGCAACTGCATGTTCAAGCAAGAGTAGTAGTTCATCTAACAAAGAAAACTACACTCCAAAGTCATTAACTATTCAATTTGTACCAAGTCAAGCTGCAACTAAGTTGCAAGCCCGTGCAAAGCCTCTTGAAAAGATGCTTTCAAAGAGATTGGGTATCCCAGTTCACGTTTCTATGTCAACTGACTACAACACCGTTGTGGAAGCTATGAAATCAAAGAAAGTTGATGTAGGTTTCCTTCCACCAGATGGTTATGTTTTAGCTCACAAGCAAGGCGCAGCTGATTTGCTTTTGCAAGCTGAACGTTACGGTGTTAAGCAACCAGGTGGTAAAGCAACTAACCAATTAGTAAAGAGCTATCGTGCAGAAATCCTTGTTAAGAAGGGTTCAAAGATCAAGAACTGGAAAGACTTAAAGGGTAAGTCAATTTCAGTTCAAAACCCAACTTCATCAGCTGGATACGTATTCCCAGTTGCTGAACTTAAGCAAAAGGGTTTGGACGTAACTAAGAGTTGTAAGTTAGTTACTGTTACTGGTCACGACCAAGCTGTTTTGAACGTATTAAACGGCGATACTGATGCAGCCTTCGTCTTTGAGGATGCACGTAACATCGTTAAGAAGGACAACCCAAAGATCATGAGTCAAGTTGTTCCAATTTACTTTACTAAGCCAATTCCTAACGACACTATCTCAGTAATTCCAAGTATGTCTAAGTCATTCCGTAAGAAGCTTGCTAAGGCATTCATCGCTGTAGGTAAGTCAAAGGAAGGTAAGAAAGTTATCGAAAGCGTATATAGCCACGAAGGTTACGCATACGCAAAAGATAGTGACTTCAACGTTATCCGTAAATACGACAAGATCGTTGAATCAACTAAGAAATAATAAATTTAATTAAGGGAGTTTGACGATTAAATGGCAGATAAGCCAATGATCCAATTAAAAGATGTTTCCAAGATCTACGACAATGGTACTGTAGGTTTAAAGGACATCAACTTAACTATTAATAAAGGTGAATTCGTAGTAGTTGTTGGTTTGTCTGGCGCTGGTAAGTCAACTTTGCTACGTTCAATCAATCGTTTGCATGATATTACTTCAGGCGATATTTTGATTGACGGCAAATCAATTACAAGTGCTAAAGGCAAGAATTTGCGTAAATTACGTCGCGATATCGGAATGATTTTCCAGAACTTTAACTTGGTTAAGCGTTCTAGTGTTTTGCGCAATGTTTTGGTAGGCCGCGTAGCTTACTACCCAACTTGGAAGACTACTTTTAACTTATTCGATAAAGAAGATAAACAAAAGGCTTATGAAGCTTTACAACAAGTTGATTTGGCCGATAAAGTTTATGCACGTGCTGACGAGTTATCAGGTGGTCAACAACAACGTGTAGCTATTGCACGTGTGCTTATGCAAAATCCAAAGATCATCTTGGCTGATGAACCAACTGCATCACTTGATCCACAGACTTCAGTGAGAGTCATGAATGACTTGAAGATGCTTAATGAAAAATACGGCATGACCGTAGTTGCTAACTTGCACAGTATCGAACTTGCACAACAATTTGGTGAAAGAGTAATCGGTATCCGTGCTGGTCAAGTAGTTTACGATGGCAAGATGAAAGATACTCCTAAGTCTGTCTTCACTAATATTTACAATGGTGGTAACGGCAGCGAGGAGGATGAATAATGCCTGAACAAGTAAATCAATTGCCTAAGCGTAAGTTCAAAGTAATGAACTTGGTTTGGACAATCATCATGATTGCAGGACTATTTATTTCAATCAATGTTACTAACACGCACATTAGTGTCTTGTTTGAAAACTGGAACCAATTTGCTGACATCTTTATTCAAATGTCTCATCCAGATTGGAGCTACTTGAACGTTGTTTGGCCTAAGTTGATTGAAACCATCAAGATGGCTGTCTTGGGTACGGTAATTGGATCTGTTGTCGCATTTATCTACTCATTATTGATTGCCCGTAACATCGTTAAGAACAAGGCTGTGACTGGCATTCTTCGTGTGATCATGAACATTGTCAGAACCATTCCTGACTTGCTTCTTGGTGCGATCTTCGTAGCTATCGTAGGTATCGGTCCAGTTGCTGGTATCTTGGCTTTAGCAGTCTTCACCTTTGGTGTGGTTGTTAAGTTGTTCTACGAAGCAATCGAAACAATTGATCCAGGTCCAATTGAAGCTTTGACTGCCGTAGGTGCAAACAAATTGCAAATTATCCATTACGCAGTTATGCCACAAATTATCACTTACTTCATTTCATATGTTCTATATGCATTTGAAATCAACGTCAGAGCATCAACAGTCCTTGGTTATATCGGTGCCGGTGGTATTGGTTTGAACTTGCAACAAACTTTGCAGGTCTTCAATTACGCTCAAACTGGTACGATCATCATCGTTATTATCGTAGTTGTTGTCTTGATCGACTACGTTTCATCTAAGTCACGGGAGGCGTTAATGAAATAATGGATACTACAATAAAAAAATTACCCGCTAAACCCGTTGACCGTAAGAAACAAGTTGCACATTGGCTAATTGCAATTGCCACTATCGTAATTATTGTTTGGTCATGTACTGGTATTAACTTCGGTGGTATTAAAGCCACTGCTGGTCAAATTGCCGGTGCAATCTTCTCAGGTATTTTCCATCCTGACTGGGGCTATGTTTACAATGGCTCAGGTGAAGACTTGATCTCACAATTGTGGCAAACCATTTGTATCGCTTTCTTAGGTACATTCATTTCCGCAATTATTTCATTGCCATTTGCCTTCTGGGCAGCCCATACCAAGCACAAGCATTGGTACACTTCAAGAATCGGTAAAATTGTTTTGGCAATTATCCGTTCATTCCCTGAAATTGTTCTTGCTTTGATGTTCATCAAGGCCGTGGGTCCTGGTTCTGCAGCCGGTGTTTTGGCATTAGGTTTCCACTCAGTTGGTATGCTTGCCAAGTTGTTCTCAGAGGCTATTGAAAACTTGGAAGAAGGGCCAAACGAAGCTGTTATTGCAGCCGGTGGTTCTAAGTTCCACGTAATCATGTTTTCAACTATGCCTAACTTGATGCCAGCTTTGATTTCTAACACCTTGTATCGTTTTGATGTTTCAATTCGTTCCGCATCTATCCTTGGTTTGGTAGGTGCCGGTGGTATCGGTTATCCATTAATCATTGCACTTCAATATCGTCAATGGGACCGTGTAGGTATCATTTTGCTTGGTATCATCATTATGGTTGTTATCATTGACTGGATCTCAGGTTGGATCAGAAAGAAGTTAGTTTAATTTTTAATTCCTATGAAAAAGAGAAGACAAACGTCTTCTCTTTTTTTCATCCATTATTTTTGAAGTAACAATCTTCAAGATGGTCATTAATTAAGCCAATTCCTTGGAGGTAAGAATAGATAATTACAGGACCTACGAAAAAGAAACCATCTTTTTTCATTTGCTTGGCAATCTGCTTTGCAATGTCGTTAGTGGTAGGAACTTCGTCAATGGTATCGGGATGATGCACAATTGGTGAAGGGATAAAACTTTGCAAATATTTGGCGAAACTGCCATATTCTTGCTTAACTACTAGGATCGCCTTAGCATTTTTGATTGCGGCATTGATTTTGATTTGATTACGGATGATGCCTTTGTCCTGCATCAGCAGGCCTACGTCATAATCGGTCATTTGAGCAACTTTTTCTACATCGAATTCCTTAAAAGCTTTTCTGAAGTTCTCGCGTTTGTGCAAAATTGTGGACCAACTGAGCCCTGATTGAAAAAGTTCAAGTACCAGCATTTCATATAAATATTGATCATCTAAATTTAATTTGCCCCATTCATGATCATGGTAGTTTCTCACTGTTTCGTCTTTTACATCGCCCCAAGGGCAGCGTAATATTCTAGTTTCATTCATGAAATTTTCTCCTTTAAAATAATATTTTTACTCTCTAATATTTATTACGCAAAAAAAGTGGATTTTTTTCTAAGAAATTTTATTTTTAAGTTTGAAATGCAGGCTTTAATCCCTTTTTTTGCTATAATTAGGGGTGAATTTTGAGGAGGATCATATGGAAAAATTAGATACCATGATGTTGGCTGATGATTTAGCCTTATCACAAGACAAGATTTTGAATGGTGAACAAGACTTTGACGCTGAAGCTGTCTATAAAGTAATTGATAACTTGGACGTTTTGAATAATCCTATTAAAGATTACTTTGATATGACCGAAGAAGAATACTACGAAGCAGAAAGCGATCATAAATTAACTTTGATCAAAATGGCTGATAAGTTAACTGATTTACATGACCGTATCTTAACTAACCACGTTGATGGTTATGTTGATAAGGATGAAATTAATTTAACTTACAACCACGAAAATCCATATGAAGATGATTTGTATGATCCAGCCACTGATTATCGAGTTATCGTTTACAGTTTAAAGGTTATTGGCGCAGTTCAAGCAATTGCTGCCAAGGATTTACAAGAAGTATTGTCTAAAGATGCTGTTTTGTCAGTAGGACTTGCTGCTTATGCTTTAGCACACAACGCATAAATTATTTGAGTCGGGTCGCGAGAGCCGGCTTTTTTTGTCTTTGGGGCGAAAAATGAAGCTATTGAAACATACTAAAGGAATAGTTGATAAGATCGTAGGAGCAAGAAAGCGTTCAGCCATGGATAAAGATGGCGAGTTACTAGATCCTATGCAAAAATATACCACTATTGGTGAATATCATGTTGATGCAGAAGATGGTACACCAGATGGTAAGAAATTTGTGCTAACTGTTTATCAAGATAAGGATGGAATACTGCGTCAGGCACTTAGCTCCGAAAGTACAACTGAACTAGCGCCTGAATATATTCGTAAGTATAGTAATGAATTAGGGCGTTTTAGAGCATTTCATAGTAAAAAAACGGGCCGTCGCTACTTGGTAGAAGACTATCTTGATAATTATGTAAGCGAAGTAAAAAAGCATATTCGTGAAGGTAAGAATTCAGTCAATATCGGAGTAATCACCGATACTCATTTTAAAGATAAAGATAGTGTGGATTTCTACGGCTGGAACGGCTTGCAACATGTGCAAGAGTTTGCTTATTTAGAAAAGTTTGGCTTGCTTGATTTAAAGGCACACCTCGGCGATTGGATTGATGGCTCTGATGCCGGTTTAATCGGTGAAAGTGAACTTATTAAATTAAAGGATTCATTTAAATCAGATAAAGTACCATATCTAAATATTAAGGGAAATCACGATGAAAATGATAAATTTGATGAGCATCATGATCTTAAAGCATCGTTCCCTGAAAATGAATTTGAAAATATTATGTGGCCCGACATGTATCGTCAAAAGGGCATCCATTATGTTTCTCGTCAGCATGGCGTAGCTTATTTTGATATTGATGATGTTCGGGTAGTGTCTGTTAATACTTCTGACCTTCCTTATATTTTAGATAATAAAGGTCACAAACGTTACGATACTAAAATTACTCTGGCAGTGCGGGAAGATCAGATCGAAGAAATTATTGAAATTCTTACTAAGTCTTCCAATAAAAAGATCATCTTCATGAGTCATGCTAATCCAATTAATCGAAAGGGTTCAAACGCATTGAAATATAATGGACGTTCTTTGCATGAATTATTAGTTGCCTTTAACCAACGCGAAAAGGGACGGATGCATGCCAGTGATGGTGAACCCGCTGAATTTCGTTTATCTAACTACTTTGATTTTACTAAAGTGAAAAATGCTCGTATTGTAGCTTATTTCTGCGGACATCGTCACCGTGAAGATCAATATCGCATCAATGGTATTCAATATGTTTTATTCAATTGCTCAGCCTTAATGGGACCAAATCATTCGTTAACGACTAAATATAATAAGAATTTGAACCGTAAAATTGATCATAACAATGAATTTGCGGGCTATATTGTAAATGTTGATTTGAAGCGTCATCGGATTCAGTCGTTTGGTTATGGTGCAGCTTCAAGAAGACGCGTTTACTTTATTTGATTAAAGAATGGTAAAGCCATTTGGCTATTACAAGTCTTTAGCTTATAATAAGAAAGTTAACGTGAAAAAATAACTAGATATAATTTTAGAGAGATTAACTTAGGGGAATTTGACTATGTGCGGAATTGTCGCATTTTATGATCCAAAAATAAATGAAAAACAAGCTGTCATTGGTAAGATGATGGCGACGATCAAGCACCGTGGACCTAGTTCCGACGGTTATTACACTAATGATGAAGTTGCACTTGGCTTTAGAAGATTGTCAATTATCGATCTTCGAGGCGGAAGTCAACCAATTTATAATGAAGATAAAACTAGAGCCATTATTTTTAATGGCGAAATTTACAACTTTAAGCCACTTAGAGAAGAATTAATTAAAGCTGGACACGTTTTTTCAACTAAGGCAGATACTGAAGTTCTTCTTCATGGATATGAAGAATGGGGCATGGATGGCCTGCTTAAGCGTGTACGCGGAATGTTTGCTTTCCTTATCTGGGATGACAACAACAAGACTCTTTATGGTGCTCGTGATTTCTTTGGTATTAAGCCAATGTATTACAGCAACCAAAACGGTCACTTGCTTGTTGGTTCAGAACTTAAGAGCTTCTTAGAATTTCCAAAGTTTAAGCGTGAATTAAACGTTGAAGCCGTTAAGCCATATTTAATGAACCAATATAATGACCTTGAAGAAACTTTCTTTAAAGGTGTTTACCGCTTCCCAGCTGGTCACTGGTTCGAATATAAAGATGGTGAAATGAAGACTCATCAATACTGGGACGCTGAATATAAGGAAAATAGCTTAAGCTTTGAAGAAACTTTAAAGAGAATCAACGATGACTTGAAAGAAACTGTTGATTTATACAGAAACGCTGATGTTAAAGTTGGTGCGTTCTTATCTGAAGGTGTTGACTCTTCATACTTAACTACTTTGCTTAACCCAGATGATGTTTTCTCAGTCAGCTTTGATGATTCAACTTACGATGAAGCTTCAAAGGCTAAGGCTTTGGCAGATATCAATCACTGGACTTTCTTTAGTGACAAGGTAGACGCTGATGAAGCTATGCGTGACTTCCCAGAAATGCAATACCACATGGATGAACCTGATGCCAACCCATCAATCATTCCGCTTTGGTACTTGTGTAAGTTAGCGCGTAAGCATGTTACTGTTGCTCTTTCTGGTGAAGGTGCTGACGAATTGTTTGCTGGTTATGTCAACTACGGAATGCATACTCATAATGACATCATTAAGGTCTTTACTAGCGAATTAAAGAAATTGCCTAAGAAGAAGCAAGTTAAGTTAGCTCATAAGATTAAGAAGATGCCTAACTTCCCAGGTAAGGTTCACATGTATACTAATTTAGCTGAGCCAAGTGAATTTTACGTAGGTCAATCAGTCATCTATGATATGGATTACCCAACTATCTTTACTTCTAAGGATGCTAATAGTATTTTGCAGCCAACTTACCGCAATAAGTTGACCGTTAATGGCATTTATCAAAAGGACTTCAAGAAGGTTAAGGATATTGATAACGTTAAGCAAATGCAATACATTGATTTGCACCACTTTATGCTTAATGATATTGAACAAAAAGCTGACAAGATCTCAATGGCCCACTCACTTGAAGTTCGTGTACCATATCTTGATAAGAAGATTGCAGAGCTTGCCAACTCTATTCCAACTAAGTACTTAGTTAACCGTCACGATACTAAGTATGCTTTGCGTAAGGCTTCAGAAAAAGTTTTGCCAGATGAATGGGCAAAACGTCCAAAGCTTGGTTTCCCAACGCCAATCAAACAATGGCTTAAGGAACCACGTTTTTACAAGCAAGTTCGTGCTCTGTTTGAAGAAGAATTTGTTAACGATATTTTTGATCAAAAGAAGATCATTAAATTGCTCGATGACAACTACGAAGGGGACGGCTCACACAGACGTCAAATCTGGGCTATCTACACCTTCCTTGTTTGGTACAAGTTGTTCTTTGTTGATTACGAAAATACTGTTAAGAAATACCAACATGTTCAACCTGAAGTTGCAAAATTAATTTCACAAGGCAAATTACTATAATTTAGGGGTTTAATTTAGGATAATGACTAAAAAATTTACACCAATTTTACTTGGTAGTGACATTAATGTTTATGGTATGGCTCGTTCGTTTAATGAAGCCTATGGTATCAAGGTTAAAGCTTTGGCTGATGTTCAACTTGCCGCAACGCGCTACTCCAGCATTGTCGATGTTGAATTGCATCATGGTTTTAGTAGTGATCCAACTTTCATGGATGTAATGCACAAGAAGATGGAAGAATACAAGAGTCACGAAGAACCAGTTATTTTGATCGCTTGTGGTGACGGTTATGCGGAACTTTTGGCTAAGCACAAGGAAGAATTGAGTAAAGTCTTCATCGTTCCTTATATTGATTATGACTTGCTTGAAGTTTTAATTTCAAAGGAAGGCTTCTACAAGACTGCTGAAGAATATGGCTTGCCATATCCTAAGACTAAGATCATTACCATGGATGACTATAAGTCTGAAAAGTATTTAGACGTACCATTCGATTTCCCTGTAGAACTTAAGCCAGAGGATCCTGTTTCATGGCTTAAATGTCAATTTGAAGGTCGTAAGAAGACTTTTGCCATTCAAGATAAGGATGAATTCAAGGATATCGTTACTAAGATTTATACTCACGGATACAAAGCTGATCTTATTTTGCAAGACTTTATCCCGGGTGATGACTCTAACATGCGTACCTTGAATGCTTATGTAGATAAGAATCATCAAGTGAAGATGATGTGTTTAGGTCACCCACTTTTGGAAGATCCAACGCCACAGTCAATTGGCAACTACATGGCTATCTTGCCAGAATACAATGAAAAGTTGTATGAACAGGTTCAACAATTCCTTGAAAAGTTGAACTATACTGGTATGGCTAACTTTGATATCAAGTACGATCCAAGAGACGGCGAATTCAAATTCTTTGAAATTAACTTACGTCAGGGTCGTTCTAGCTTCTACGTAACCTTGAATGGCTACAATTTAGCTAAATGGTACATTGATGATTATGTAGAAGATGCCTTGAAGGATAAGGAAACTGTTTACGGTAACAAATTTGAATCTAAGTACAAGTTATGGTTGGGTGTACCAAAGAAGATCTTCAATGAATATGCCTTTGAAAATGAATATAAAGAAAAGGCCGATGAATTAATTCGTGAAGGTCGTTATGGCACTACTGTTTTCTATGATAAGGACAAGAGCTTTAAGCGTTGGCTATTGATGAAGTACATGTTCCATAACTATTACAAGCGCTACAAGACTTATTACGAAGTTAATAAGGGCAAAATCTTTAAAGAAGAAAATGAAAGATTAGATAAATAATGATAATTAAGGCCATCGAAGTTGTTTCGGTGGCTTTTTTGTCTGTCATGGCCTTACAATGAACGTGAACAGAACAGAGTATTTTGAAAAGGGGGATTCTGATGGATGAAAAATCAAATAAAACAGCTCCAAAATCAGATTTAGAAAAAACTGATTTGAAGCAAGTATTAACTAAATTGAAAGTTGATCCTAAAACTGGTTTGCCGTTAGTGATCCAGCACAACTGCAAACAATTATGTTCTTGCTACTTTGGCTGGTTAGTTCCAAGAATTTTGCTTTGGATGATCTGTGAGGTTTGGATTTACAACATTGCTTGGATGTTCGTCTTGAATATCATCAGAATATTGATTGAAAAAGCTCAAGCTAAAAAATAAATAAAGATTAATATTATTTGAGGGATGAAGCAATTTGATTTGCTTCATCTTTTTTTGAAATTATTTTTGCATGAATTATTCCCTTTAACACGCTATTTTGTCTAATACAAGATATACTCATCTATATTTGAACAGAATACAAGATGTTGTACCTATGGTATGATTTAGATACGAGATTTTGGAGTGATAATTATGCTTAAAAGAGAATTTGACTATCAAAAAGAAACTGAATTAAACTTGCCAACGACCTTCATTAAGCGTGATGGGGCGAAATATCCATTTGAAATTTTTAAATTAAAAATGGTCTTGCACAGTCTCGGCTTGGATGATGAAGCAGATGCTGTGATTGAAAAGATTGCAGCTAAATTAACTACCACTACTGTGAAGGCTGAAGATGTAGCTCATGCTTTTAAAGAGAGTCTGCATGAATTAGGCTACCTGGATGAAGCAAAGGCTTACGTAGATTATCGTAAGCAAGATGAAAAGAATTGGCTCAAGCAGACTGATACTCGTGCTAGATTAGAGCGCATGGTGCACGGTGATCCTACGATCGTTAACGAAAATGCCAACAAAGATAGTGAAGTTTTCAGCACTCAGCGTGATTTAACTGCGGGTACGGTGGGAAAGACCGTTGGTTTGACTATGATGCCGCAGCACATTGCTAAAGCTCACTTGCGCGGTGATATTCACTGGCATGACTTAGATTACACGCCTCTTTCACCAATGACTAACTGCTGCTTAATCGATTTTAAGGACATGTTGACTAACGGTTTTAAGATCGGTAATGCCTATATGACTAGTCCTAATTCAATTAATGTAGCAACACACCAAGTTACCCAAATTATTACCAACGTGGCTTCTAGTCAGTATGGTGGTTGTTCATTTGATCGTGCTGATGAAGTTCTTGCACCATTTGCGGAAAAGAATTATCGCAAGCACTTAAAGGATGCGGCTGAATTTATTGATGATCCTGAAAAGGTAGAGCAATATGCGAGAAAGCAAACCAAGAAGGACATCTATGATGCGATGCAAGGTCTTGAATACGAAATCAATACCATGTTCTCTAGTCAAGGACAAACTCCATTTACAACTTTAGGCTTTGGTCTTGGTACTTCTTGGATTGAAAAAGAAATTCAAAAAGATATTTTGAGAATTCGAATTAAAGGTTTAGGTAGAGAAAGAAGAACGGCTATCTTCCCTAAGCTAGTGTTCACTATCAAAAAGGGTTTGAATCTTCATCCTGGCGATCCTAATTATGATGTCAAAGAATTGGCTATTCAATGTTCTACTAAGAGAATGTACCCAGATGTCTTGATGTACGACACAATTAAAAAAATCACCGGTTCATTCAAGGCACCGATGGGTTGTCGTTCATTCTTGCAAGGCTGGAAAGATGAAAACGGTCATGAGGTAAACTCAGGTAGAATGAACCTCGGTGTAGTAACCGTGAACTTGCCTAGAATTGCGATGGAAAGTCATGGCGATAAAGAACTTTTCTGGAAGATCTTTGATACACGTATGCGGACCTGTCATCAAGCACTCGCTTTTAAGGGTCGTCGCGCTATTCAAGCTAAGCCAGAAAATGCTCCAATCATGTATCAATATGGTGTATTTGGTAAACGACTTAAGCCCGGTGATGATGTCAACCAACTCTTCAAGAATGGTCGTGCTACTATTTCATTAGGCTACATTGGTTTGTACGAGGTGGGGACTGTCTTCTACGGTCCTGATTGGGAACACAATGAAGAAGCGCATGATTTTACTATTGAAATTGTTAAACGCATGCACGACTTGTGTGCTAAATGGGAAAAAGAAGATCCGTACCACTGGCACTACAGTTTATATTCAACTCCTAGTGAAAGTTTAACTGATCGTTTCTGCCGTCTTGATACGGAAAAATTTGGCAAAATCAAAGATATTACAGACAAGGAATACTACACTAATTCATTCCACTATGATGTCAGAAAACACCCAACACCTTTTGAAAAGTTAACCTTCGAAGCACCATATCCATATTATGCAGCTGGTGGCTTTATCCATTATTGCGAATATCCTAACTTGAAGCAAAATCCGGCAGCGCTAGAAGCTGTTTGGGATTGGGCTTACGACAAGGTAGGATATCTCGGAACCAACACACCAATTGATAAATGCTACAAGTGTGGTTTTGCCGGTGAATTTGAATCTACGGCTAAAGGCTTCCAATGTCCTAAGTGCGGTAACCATGATCCTGCAACTTGTGATTGTGTTAAGAGAACCTGTGGCTACTTGGGTAACCCATTGAAGAGACCGATGGTTCACGGCCGTCACGAAGAAATTATTCACCGTGTAAAACATATGGATTTTGGCATGGAAGATAGCTTGGCTACTGAAGAAGAAGTTAAGAATGGTGAATACTAATGCCTGAAAAAGATAAAAATCCACAAGAAGGGCCTGACATTCGCAGCAACTTAATCAAGGTTAATATGGGTGGCGATACCATGTTTGTTGATCCAGACCAATATAAACCGCAGATTGAGCATCAAAAAAAGCTAAAAAGATTGCATCGTAAGCCTAAGAACCCTAAGCCGGGTGAATGGGTATCAAAGGATTATTCTAAGCATAAAGTAGCTGATTATAAGCCCTTTAACTTTGTCGATGGTGAAGGCGTCCGCTGTAGTCTATATGTTTCAGGTTGTTTGTTTGATTGCCCTGGTTGTTACAATCTAGCAGCACAAAACTTTAATTATGGTTTCCCATATACTCAAGAATTGGAAGACAGAATTATCAATGATTTGTCTCAGTCCTACGTGCAAGGCTTAACCTTGTTGGGCGGCGAACCTTTCCTGAATACTGATGTTTGTCTAAGAATTATTAATCGTATTAGAAAAGAATTTGGTCATAAAAAAGATATTTGGTCTTGGTCAGGTTATACTTGGGACGAATTGCAAAAAGAGACGCCTGATAAAAAAGAAATGCTTTCGAAGATCGATATTTTAGTCGACGGTCGTTTTATGAATGATTTAAAGGATTTAACCTTGCAGTTCAGAGGTTCTAGTAATCAGCGCATCATTGATGTGCCTAAATCGATGAAGGCAGGCAAGGTAGTAATCTGGGATAAATTACAGCGATAAAGTAGAATAAAGTCTGGAAGATTTCCAGACTTTTTTGCTAGATAGGAAAAAGATGAAAGAAGAAAATATAAAACAAGTAGATCAAATTATGACGGCATTGACTAAGGTAATTGATCCAGAATTACAGGTTGATGTAGTTAATTTGGGCCTGATATATGGTATTGATATTGAAAAAGAAAAAGCCACTATCAAGATGACTTTGACTATTATGGGTTGTCCACTGTCTGATTATTTGCAAAATAGCATTCAAAATGCAGTTTTGCAGGTTGATGGCATTAGTAAATGTGATATTCGGCTAGTTTGGTATCCTGTGTGGTCACCTGAACGCATGTCAGAGGCGGCAAAAGAGCAGCTGGGGATGCAGGAGAAAAAGAAGGCTGAGTCTCAAAATGAAGCTAAGATAATCGACTTTAATTTACCAATTAAAAAGATGGCGGATAAATATCCGGATTTTGTTCAGATTATGTATGATTGTGGTTTTACTCGAATTAAGATTCCAGGTTTGCTTAATACGGTAGGTAGAGTAATGACGATTCCGCTTGGAGCTCAAGCCATGAAAATTGATTTGGCGAAGGTGAAAAAAGCGTTTGAAGAAAAAGGGTATAAGGTAATCAATGACTGATAAAAAAAGACAAGATGCGATTTTAAAGATTTTGCATTATATTCAAAATGGCGGTGATTTTAAAACGGCCAAGGAAATGTTTCAAAAAGAGTTTGATCAAGTGGACGTGGCTGAGATTACGGCAGCTGAACGGGAATTGATCAAGCAAGGGTTGAATCCAGTAGATATTCAGTATTTGTGTAATGTCCATGCGGATGTGTTCAAGGGCAATATTAAGCAAAATGAAGAAAATCCTGATTTTGCGATTCCTGGACATCCCGTTCACACGATCAAGTTGGAAAATATGGTGCTTAAGTCTTTAATTAAGGATGCGCTTTTGCCAGATTTAGCTAAATATGGGCAGGGAAAAGACACTTTGAAGAAAATTAGGCAAGAATTGAAGGATCTGGCGACGATCGATAAGCATTATCGCAGAAAAGAGACTTCACTTTTTCCACTTATGAATAAGTATGGCATTACGGCTCCACCGGAAGTAATGTGGGGTGTGGATGATGATATTCGCGCATTGATTAGGGATGCACAGAAGGTCGCTAACCAAGATCAGGTGAAGATAGATGAGTTAGACCAAGTAATCAAAAAAGCCAGCCACGAAGTCTTAGAAATGATCTTTAAGGAAGAAGAGATCATGATTCCGATGATTGATGAAGTCGCAAATCAAGAAGATTGGTACAATGTCAAAAATGAGGAAAAGCAGATTGGCTATACTTTGATTCGTGAGCCGATGAATTGGCAGCCTCAGCTTCCTAAAAATAGTGCAGGTCCAGTTGATGTTAAAAATTTGAGTTCATTCTTTATCAACTTCAAGGAAGGTGCGCTTAATTTAGAGCAATTGAATGCAATCTTGGATCTATTGCCATTTGCTTTAACTTTTATTGATGAAAATGACAAGGTAGCCTATTTTGGCGGTGGTGCCGCAATTTATCCGCATTCTAAAAATGCGATTGGCAATTCAGTTTTCTCCTGTCATACGGCTAAGAGTCGGCCGTTGATTGAGAAGATTTTTAAAGCTTTTCATGAAGGCAAGCGTGATGAAATCGAATATTGGTTTACTCCTAAAAAGATGGGGAGAACATTGTATTTGCGCTATTATGCTGTGCACGATGAAAATGGAAAGTATTTGGGATGCTTGGAAGTTGCGGAAGATATTACTAAGATTCAAAATTTAAAAGGCGAAAAGAAAAAGTTGTAGAAGGTTAAATTAGAATATACTTTTTCATAATATGATCAAGAAAGAGCTAAATAAATTGGTAGAAGAAATGCGTTTTTTTAATGAAAAACGCCCGAAAATCCCCGTATTTTAATGCGGGGATGGATAGGGCCAAGCTGACCTAGCAGTCAGCTTTTTTTATTCTAAAAATAGAGACATACGTTCGACTTCCC
>NZ_NFKZ01000018.1:0-35113 GCF_002160635.1 Lactobacillus gallinarum | reverse complement strand
GCTAGAATTTGAATTGGTCATGAAGATCTTCCTTTCTTGATTTTTCGTCACTTCAAGTTTAGGTCTTCATGGCCTTTTTGTTTAACACTTAGTGTTGCACTTCAATTTTAAATCCGGGAATACGTTTTGATTAATAATTTGGGTGTGGTTACTGGTCACAGCTTAGGACTTTCAGAATCTGCATCTTTGGCAATTGGTTCCGCATTTTCACACTTTGCAGGTATTGCCGATGTTTTATCAGGTGTTGCTGCAGCTTTCTTGATGGTTTACTCACCAATTAAGTCATTTATTGAAGGTTGTGACCCACGCCTTTTGCCTAAAAAGTTGGTGCAATTGAACAAGCATAATATGCCTGAACGTTCAATGTGGGTACAAGCAATTATCGTTAGTGTAATTATCTTGTTTATTTCATTCGGTGGTAATGCTGCAGATCAGTTCTATACCATCTTGATGGATATGATGAACGTATCATCATCTGCACCATACTTGTTCTTAATTGCTGCATATCCATTCTTTAAGGCTAAGAAAGATTTAGATCGACCATTTGTCTTTATCGAAGGTAAGAAAAAAGTTTGGGCTACGACAATTGTAGTTTGGTTGGTTGTAGCTATTGGTATTGTCTTTACTTGTATCGAGCCTTTATTTACAGGTGATTATCAAACTTCATTCTGGACAGCAATTGGTCCGGTAGCATTTGGTGTTGTCGCTTGGATATATTATGCATACCGCGAACATAAAGAAAAAGTAAATTTATAAAATAAAATACTAGTCTAAGATTATGGTATTGTAGGTAATCTTGAGGCTAGTATTTTTTATTCTCGTTGCTCTCACAAACTTTCGCTTTTTTCGCGTGAATAACGCGAGAACAAAAAAAGAAGATCCCTGCAGATCTTCTCAAGTTGATTATTCCACTACATGACGTTCAAATGGATCATCTGAAATACCTTCAGCCAAAATGTCTCTTGACCATTGCTTAGCTGAAAATAATGAGTGATCTCGGTAGTTACCACAAGATTCAATAGTTGTGCCCGGTACATCTTCCCATTTGATGTTATCACGAATTTCTTCTAGTGATTCTTTCAAGGCTTTAGCAACTTCAGTAGTTGACGGGGTACCCCAAACTAAAAGGTGAAATCCGGTCCGGCAACCAAATGGTGAGCAATCAATGTAGCCATCAATACGATCACGTAAAAGGCCGGCTAATAAGTGTTCAATGGTGTGTAAACCGCCAGTTGGAATAGCATTCTTGTTTGGTTGAACTAAACGTAAATCAAAGTTACTAATTTTATCGCCCTTTGCCCCTTCTTCAACAGTAATTAAGCGAACGTAAGGTGCCTTAACTTTAGTGTGATCTAATTCAAAACTTTCTACTTTTCCCATAATTTTTCTCCTTGTTTAAAAAACTACTTAATTTCATTTTAACTTGAATTACGAATTTTAACCCCAAACTTGCTTGGCAGTATCAACTACTAATTTGATTTTGTTCCATTGGTCGTCAGTAGTTAAAATATTTCCTTCTTCGGTTGAAGCAAAACCACATTGAGTACTGAGTGCCAAATTGGTTAAAGGAACTAGTTCAGCTGCTTCGTTAATTCGTTTGATTAAATCTTCTTTTTCCTCTAGTTTGCCTGACTTTGAAGTGACGAGGCCAAGAACAATTGTGACATTTGGTCGGTTGTTCCAAATAGTTTTAATAGGTGCCAAATCACCAGCCCGCTTGCTGTCATATTCTAAAAAGAAACGATCATAGTTTAGTTGTGCCAGGTATGAGGCAACTGCTTCGTAGCCACCTGAAAAAAGAAAAGTGGACTTAAAGTTACCGCGGCAAATATGAGTTGCAATCGTAAGATCCTCAGGCAAGTTTTCTATAGCTTGATTGATTACGTAAACTGAATCTTCAGCTAATTTTGTATATTTAGTATGCTCTGTAGGATTATCTATAGTTTCATTAAGTTTACTGATTAAAAAGGCCCAGGTTGTATCGTCAATTTGAAGATAACGACAGCCTAAATCATAGAAATGTTGAATAGTTTCATGATAAGCAGTAGCTAGATCATCCAGATAATCCTGTCGATTATCATAAAATTTGTTCCAATTGTCCGATCGATTATCTCTAAAAAGCAGAGTAGGTGAGGGAATAGTTGGCTTTATCTGCACGTTCGCATGCTTTTGGGCAAATTTAAAGGCTTCAAAAAATGGATGATCAGGATTAAAAGCAATTTTGCCAGCTAATTCGACATTATCAGTTCGCGTTTTAGCACCGTGAAACTTGTAGCTTTCATGATAGTTATATTTAGCAACGCCATTTAAGTTCCAGAGAAAATCTAAGTGCCACCAGCTGCGACGAAATTCTCCGTCAGTTACAAATTTTAGGCCTAGACTTTCTTCTTTTTGAATTAATTGATCAATTGCCTGATTTTCGACATGCGTTAATTCTGCTTGAGAAATATTTCCTTCATTAAATTTCTTTCTTGCTTTTTTTAATTCTTTTGGTCGTAAAAAACTTCCTACAATATCATAATGAGTTAAGTTAGTCATACTTTTTCTCCTTGTAATTATTCAACAATAAATAGTCCGCAAATAATAAAAATCAACCATACAAGGAGACACATTCGTTCAAATACTTTTTTATTGATAATAATTTTTGAATTAGTAATTGTAATTGCTTTTTTCATGATTGATTCCTCCTTTGATTAAATAAGCAAAATAAAAAGCGCCTCTAGCATATTTCATGCTAGGGACGCTCAAGCGTGTTACCACCCATGTTTAAATTAACTTCACAGCCAATTCCTCAATAAGTACTCCCAATAGGGAAGACTCAGACGGGGTAACGATCGTCACTCGTAATTTGCTTACTTAATGCTCGCATTTTAATTTAGCTCCAAGACCATATTCATTGCTTGCCATTGCATCGGCTTTCACCTAATCCGACTCTCTGTTAGAAATTTTAAGCAATTACTCATCTTTTCTAAGCTTTTATTAATTTAATTGCCATTATAATACGCCGAATGAAAATTGCTGTCAAGAAAAACTTTGATTGATTTTAGAAAATAAGACAGATAATATGTGGTTAGTAACAAGAAGAATAGGAGAGAAAAAATGACTAAAGTTTTCTATGTAAATGCTGATTTGAATAAAGTAGTCAGTGGCAAAGAAATAGCTGCCAACACGCAAAAATTTACTCAAGTACATCAAGATGCAGTTATTGCAGAAAAGAATTTAGATTTAAATTCTGACCAGGTGATTTTTCATAATTGTCCTAAGGGATATAGTCTGGTTGATGAAGTGGATGAAAATTATAATGTGGAATACGATAAAGTATACGTGCCTATTCAAGTAGAATATGGCAATATTAAGAATTTCAAAAATGATGCATTTGATATTCATGATCATGAAAGCAGTGAATATTTCCAAAAATGGTTGTTGTGTTCCTTTTTAGCTGATTCGTTGCCATTTAACGTTGCAGCAAGAGTAGAAGCATGGTTTGGCGAGGAATAAGTTAAGTAAAAAAACTCCAAAAGCATTTAACTTTTGGAGCTTTTAAATTTATCGACTTAATTTGTGAATCTTATGTGCTAAAACCATTTCCTTGTTACGGTCTGCATAAATTGCATCTTTAAGGTAATTTATTGGCTTGAGCAAGGTATTTCTGCTGGTAGTAGACAAGTAGATTGCATGATGATGATCTAAATGGCGCAAATATCTTTTGGCATTTTGAATTCTAGCATGGTGCTCAAGGGCTAACTTCGGTTTGAAGCCCGTAATTTGGTGTTGAGCATTATAGATAGGAACAACTTGATGATGCCATTTATCAATATGATGAGTATTGTGACCACCAATCTTCTTACTTGCTTTGACAATATCTTTCTTAGTGGTCAAATTATCTTGTTTTTTCAGCCGTGAATTTTTATCAAGATAATAATTGCCAAGACCATCTTGCCGATATAGTTGTAAATTTTTAACTGAGTCTTCTTTATTGACAGTTACTTTTAAAACGTCACCATTTTTGTAATTCATTAAATACATGTCGTGATCAATGGTGTAATTCTTCATGATAAAATATTCACCTCTTCTATATTAATTATCTAACATGGTATTATAGTTATTTTTTTAAATATTGGAACTGTTTTTGCTAAATTTTTCTAGAAAAATTCCTTCTGTTAAAAAATAGTGTTATTAGGATATAATAAGTATAGTTATAATAAATATTTTAGTGATTAAGTATAAAATAAAATGAAGAAAATTTGTCCTAATTGTGGTAAAGAAGTAGACCCTGAGGAGAAGTATTGTCCATTTTGTCATTTCAATTTAGTTAATAATGATGAAACAATGGTGATAGTGAATGTAGGGCTGTTAGGATTAAAAAATAATGAGTCGACTGCTGAAAAGGATAAAGAAAAGGTTCAAGCTGAAGAGAAAAAATCTGTCGCTAAGCCTGAAAAAAAGAAGCAGTCAGAATCAAAAACTATTGTTTCTAAGTCGGATAAAAAGCCAACGCCTTTACCTAAATTTAAAAAGAAAAAATTTCATTTCAAATGGTCAATATTGGTTGAAGTAGTTGTCGCCGTAATCGCAATCTTGGTAATGTTTGGTACAAATTACTATAGCTGCAAGGCTCAGATTAGTCGGATAGAAACTGGATTAAAAAATGGCAAGGTTAACAATGTGGTAACTAAAGGGAACGTTCCACTTACTGCTAAAAATTTAATGCCATTAAAGGAATACTATAAGAATAATCCTGCCGCATATAAGAAATTGAAAAAGAGCTTGATGGGTAAGAATAACTTACCAATTAAACTGATTAAGCAGGGACATTATTTCTTGTTTTTCCCTCGGTATGTAGTTCAATTGCCAACTTATAAATTGAGTGTGGTTAATGATTATCACCATTCTACTGTTACAGTTAATGGCGCAAAATTTACTAAAAAGCAAAAAGTTTTCCCTGGCGTATATAATATAGAAGCAAAATCTTCTTATTTGGGTCAAACAGATAAGTTTAAAAAGACGGTTAACGTTTGGAAAGATCAAACAGCTGAAGTAAAACTTAATGCTAAGACGATTGAGGTTCAAGGGATGCCAAACGGTAAGCTTTATCTAAATAACCATAATATTGGTAAGCTAGATAAAAAAGGAAATCTTGTTCTTGAAGATGTACCATTAACCAAGCCGTTTTCTATATATGCAGCTAAAAAGCAGAAGGGGAAACTTGTTAAAACTAAGCAAGTTAAGAATGTACCTGCAGCTATCAAAGGCAGCAAAAATGTAGCTGTACTTAAATTAGATTGGCAGCAATCTAAAAATGTTGGTAAATTATTGGAAGATAATTTTAACTATCCTAACTCTAAAGATTTTATTGGTGGCAGTAAGAATAAGAGTTATGTTGAATTGAGAACTTTAGTAAGTAATTGGCGTAATAGTCCTAACCTTACTAAGTATCATGCCAATATTACTGTTAACAATAAGTCACTGAATGATATTCATTATTCTGTAGAATTCAATTTTGCGTTTAATAAAAATGGTAAACGTTATAAGAGAGTTCAAGTTATGAAGTTTAGAAATGCTTCTGCTAGGTCTACTTCTAAAGGCCTTAAGATAAAAACAATTGGCGGTGGACGCATTGTCAGTTCAAAGTAAAAGATAATTGAAAACTTGATGTCAGTTTGGCATCAAGTTTTTTGTTACGTGCTTTTGAACTTGTTCTTAATAATTAATTCAGAGTAAAATGAACATATATGTATGCATTTTTGATGTAAGGATGATTGGAATGTCTAATTTTAATACTTCAGATAAAAATTATCATGAATATGCTAAATTGGCTTCTAGTGCTGAGAGTTTGATTTTTTCAGATCCAAGAAGCAGTTTAACTGTTTTTGGTACTTTTGGTGAACAATTAACAAGAGAAATTATGCATTTAGATGGTTTAGGCGATTGGGAGTTGAACCAAAAAGCACGAATCGATAAGATGCGTTACTCCGAAAATGGCTATCCTGATGCAGTTTTATTAGCATTAGGTGAGATCAGACGCAAACGGAATAGAGCTACTCATGATAATCAATTTATCGCAACCAAAGGTGATGCTTTAAAAATTGATCAAAAGGCTTATTTAGTTTGGAAATGGTTCTTAGAAAGTTTTTCTTTAAACGATGTTCCTGAATATGTTACACCAGTTGATCAAAGAAATATATTAAAGAGTCAAGCAGATAAGATTAAAGTTTTAGAAGAAAAAATTAAGCAGCTGCAAGAAAACCGGCCACAAATTACTATTTCAGCGGAAGAAAGAACAAGAAGACGCAAGGTAAATGTTCAATTTGCTAAAAAGCATCCGTTAAATGAGGAAGAAACTAGACAATTAATTGATAGCCAATTACGTAATGCAGGTTGGGAAGCAGATACACCAAGACTAAATAATTGGAAGCATCAAACTGAACCACAGAAAGGTCATAGTATGGCGATTGCAGAATGGGTATTGCCTAATGGTCAAAGAGCTGACTATGCACTTTTTAAGGGCTTAGATTTTTATGGCATTGTTGAAGCAAAGAGATGGGATCAAGATATTGCAGGACAAATGGCCCAGCCTAAAGAATATGCTAAGGAAGTTCCATTTAGATCAGATTACCATTTAATAGGGCAAGAGATGGGTGATTACAAGGTTCCTTTTATTTATGCTGCAAATGGTCGTCCATATTTAGAACAATATAAGGAAAAATCAGGTATTTGGTTTTGGGATGCACGTAATTCAAAAGAAAATGCATATGCTTTGGAAGAATTTCATACTCCTGAGGATTTGGCATTAAAGTTAACTGCTAAGAATAAGGATGAAGCAAATAAAGATTTGGCAGATGATGAAGATTATCCGCAATTTGCAGCTCGTCCATATCAACTTGATGCGATTCAGTCTTTAGAAAATGCAATTAAAGATGGAAAAAAACGTATCTTGCTTGCGATGGCTACGGGTACTGGTAAAACTAGAACTGCTATTTCGTTAATGTATCGTTTGCTAAAGCATAAAAGAGCTAGAAGAATCCTTTATTTAGTTGATCGAAATTCACTTGGTCGCCAAACTGCTAATGCAATTAAAGATAATAAGATAGGTACAATGTCGATTTCTTCTATTTATGGATTAAAAGAATTATCTGATAAAGTGCCTGATGCTTCTACTAAGATTCAAATTGCAACTGTTCAGGGAATGATTAAAAGATTATTCTTTAATGATGATAATTATGAAAAGCCTTCAGTTGGTCAATATGATTTCATTATTGTTGATGAAGCTCACCGCGGTTATGCAGAAGATAGAGAGCTAAGCGATCAAGAATATGAAAATTATGATCAAGAAGAATATGTTAGTCAGTACCGTCGAGTAGTTGATTATTTTGACGCTACTGCAATCGGAATGACTGCTACACCAGCATTGCAAACAACGAAAATTTTTGGTAATCCTGTCTATTCTTATAGCTATCAGCAAGCTGTACTTGATGGTTACTTAGTTGATCATGATGCACCAATTATTATTCAAACTAAATTAGCTAAAGAAGGTATTCATTTCAAAAAGGGTGCAGAAGTTGATGTCTTTAACCAAAATGAAAAGACTATCGATAAGGAAAAATTACCTGATAATATGAATTTTGATGTCAAAGATTTTAATCATCGGGTTATTACACCTAGTTTTAATAAGGTGGTTTGTGATGAACTAGTTAAAAACTATCTTGATCCTACGGATAGGGATGCAGGAAAGACTCTAATTTTTGCGGCAACGGATGAACATGCTGATATGGTCGTAGATTTGTTGAAGAAGGCATTTAAAGACGATGGTCGTCCGGTTGATGATGATGCAATTGAAAAAATTACTGGCTCTATTCGTCATCCCAACCAGGAAATTAGAAATTTTAAGAATGAAGACTATCCTAATATTGTCGTTACAGTTGATCTGTTAACCACCGGTGTTGATGTGCCTGCAATTACTAATATTGTCTTTTTAAGAAGAGTGCAGTCGAGAATTTTATATGAGCAAATGCTAGGACGTGCGACTAGATTATGTCCTGAAATTCATAAAGATAAGTTCAGAATTTTTGATGCAGTTGGTATTTATGATGCCATGAATAAGGTAACTAATATGAAGCCAGTTGTTCAAAATCCTGGCCATAATGTAAATTATTTCTTGCATCATAAGGAAGACTATTTTGAAATTGCTGAAGATAGTCATCAATATCAAGTTGATATGGCTGGCGCTGTCGAACGAAAAATCAAACGTCTTGATGATCAAGGGCGAAATAGGTTCGAACGTTTAGCTGAGATTCCATCAGTTGATGAATGGGCTGGTAAATTAAGCAAAATGAGTAAAGCTGACTTTATGAAACAATGGCCTAAGTTTGAGCAACTTGATCAGGTACATCCAGTGAAAAAGCAGTTTATCTCTAATGAGCAGGATGAAGTTATCGGTACTGAACGAGGTTATGGTCAAGGCAATAATAAGCCGGAAGATTATATTGATAGCTTTAATAAGTTCGTCAAAGAAAATGTAAATGTTATTCCTGCTTTGCAAGTTGTAGCTACTAGACCGAAGGATTTAACTTTTGATGAGTTGAAAGATATCAAGTTAAAGTTAGAGCAGAATGGATTTAAGGAAAATGATCTTCAATCTGCTTGGAAAACAACTAAACATGAGCAGACAACAGCAGATATTATCAGCTTTATTAGGCAAGCCGCATCAGGATCGAAGCTGGTTGACCATGATGTGAGAATTCATAATGCGATGCAGAAGGTTTACGGTATGGCTGATTGGAACATCATGCAGAAGAAATGGTTGAAGAGAATTGAAAATCAATTGCTTTCTTCTACTGTATTAGGTCCAAACGCTGAGCATGCTTTTGATGATAACTTTTACTTCAAGCGTCAGGGTGGATATAAGCAGATTAAGAAGATTTTTCCTAAATATGCTGATCAGATTATTTATGTATTGAATGAAAATTTATATGTTTAAGGAGTTTTTTATAAGTGAGTATGACCAATCAAGAAATAGTTCAAAAACTTTGGAATGAATGTAATGTATTACGCGACGATGGTGTAAGTTATCAAGACTACATTACGGAATTGACTTATATCTTGTTCTTGAAGATGAGTAAGGAACAAGACGAAGAAAAAGATATTCCTGAAAAATATCGTTGGGATAACCTAGTTAATAAGGAAGGATTAGAATTAAAGAATTTCTATCGTCAACTGCTTCTTGATTTGGGTAATCCAGAGGTAGTTAAGAGTGAGCGTATTAATGCAATCTATGCTAATGCTTCAACTGCCATTGATGAACCAGCTAACCTTGAAAAGATCATCAAAGATATTAACGATCTTGATTGGTGGTCTGCTCGTGAAGAAGGCCTTGGTGATTTATACGAAGGCTTGATGGAGAAAAACGCCAACGAAGTTAAATCAGGTGCCGGTCAATACTTTACTCCTCGTGTGTTAATCAATATGATGGTTAAGATGACAGAGCCTAAGATCGGTGATCGTTGTAATGACCCAGCAGCTGGTACTTTTGGCTTCATGGTTGCGGCAGATCAGTATTTAAAGGATAAGACTGATGATTATTCCGAATTATCAGAGGAGCAATATGCTTTCCAAGTGAAAGATGCCTTTTCAGGGATGGAACTTGTACCTAATACGCACCGCTTAGCCATTATGAATGAATACTTACATGGCATGGATGGCCGGCTTGAGCAAGGCGATTCACTTTCAGCTAATGGTAAGTGGATGAAGAACTTTGATGTTGTTTTAACCAACCCACCATTTGGTACTAAAAAGGGTGGCGAACGTGTTACTCGTGATGACTTAACTTACGAGACCTCTAACAAGCAACTTAACTTCTTGCAAATTATCTATAACTCATTGAAGAGGGATGGCAAGGCTAGAGCTGCCGTAGTTGTTCCTGATAATGTCTTGTTTGCGGATGGTGTTGGTGAAGAAATCAGAAAAGATTTACTGAACAAGTGCAATTTGCATACTATCTTGAGATTACCTACTGGTATTTTCTATGCTCAAGGTGTGCAGACCAATGTCTTGTTCTTCACTCGCGGAGAAGAAGATAAGGATAATACTAAGGAAACTTGGATCTATGATATGCGTCACCAGATGCGGTCATTTGGTAAGCGCAATCCGTTAAATGATAAAGATTTTGCAAAATTTGAAAAGTTATTCTGCGTTGATGATCGTTCTAAGCGTAAAGAGACTTGGGATAAAGAGAAGAATCCTAATGGTCGCTGGCGTAAGTTTACGATTGATGAAATTAAGAAGCGTCCTAACACCAGCTTGGATATTTCATGGATGAGCGATGAAGAGGAACATGAAACTAAGTCATTGAAGGAAATCCTTAGTGATATGAATGAAAAGTCTAAGGCAATTAGTGAAGCGATTGCAGAGTTGAATAAGGCATTAGAAGGAATTGACGATAGTGAAGACGAATAGTTTAGATTTTGATGCTCAAGCTTTAAGAGAGAAGATCTTGGATTTAGCGATGCGTGGAAAATTGGTGTCGCAAGATCCAAATGATGAACCAGCGAGTGTGCTGCTGGAGAAGATTAAGGCAGAAAAAGCTGAGCTGATTAAGGAAAAGAAGATTAAGAAGACGAAGTCACTTCCTCCGATTACAGATGATGAGAAGCCTTTTGACATTCCTGATAGCTGGGAATGGGTGAGATTAGGGGATGTTGGAAATTGGGCAGCTGGTGCCACTCCTTCTCGAAAGCATCCCGAATATTATGGTGGTAATATACCTTGGCTTAAAACCGGAGATTTGAATGATGATGTAGTAGAAGATACTACTGAAAAGATAACGAAATTAGGAGTAGAAAATTCTTCAGTTAAGATTAACAAACCTGGTAATGTTCTAATTGCAATGTATGGTGCCACTATTGGAAAATTAGGTATTGTTGGTAATAAAGAATTAGTTACGAACCAGGCTTGTTGTGGTTGCACACCTTTTAATGGCGTTTATAATTGGTACTTATTTTATTATTTATTTGCATCCCGAAAAAGATTAATTGATTTAGGTAGTGGTGGAGCACAGCCAAATATTTCAAAACAAAAAATAGAAAATTTCTCTTTTCCTTTACCACCATTATCAGAGCAAAGTCGAATCGCTGCTAAAATAGCACAGCTATTCGCTTTGCTTCGCAAAGTCGAAACATCTACACAACAATACGCAAAACTTCAGACTTTGCTGAAGTCCAAGGTGCTGGATTTGGCGATGCGTGGAAAATTGGTTAAGCAAGATCCAAATGATGAGCCAGCGAGTGTGGTGCTTAGGAAGATTAAGGCGGAGAAACAAGAGCTGATCAAGGAAAAGAAGATCAAGAAGACAAAGCCATTGCCACCAATCACGGATGATGAGAAGCCGTTCGAAATTCCTAATAATTGGGAGTGGGTTAGATTGGGGGATATACTAACCGTGCATTCCGGGAAAAATTTACCTAAGAAGAATCTGGTTAAAAATGGAAAATATATCGTATATGGAGCTAACGGAATAATAGGAAATTTTAATAAGTCAAATACTTCTGAAAATACGCTCTTAATTGGGAGAGTTGGTTTTTATGCGGGGGTCATACATATAACGAGCAAGGAAGCGTGGGTTACAGATAATTCTTTAGTAGTTAGCGAATCTACTAGATTAAGTAAAAAGTGGTTGTATTATGCTTTAAGTTTTTTAAATTTATCAAAGTTGAGTAGCCAGACTGCTCAGCCAGTAATATCAGGTAATAAAATATACAGGACTTTATTAGCGCTTCCACCATTAGTGGAACAAAATAAAATTGTGATTGAAATAGATAACCTTTTAAGTATTATTTCATGTTAATGGGAGTAGATAATTTTTAGTAAAATTACGAAAATTCAAAATTGAAATACTGAATAAAAATAGAATAAATAGGTGTATTATGACTTTAAAATTTGAAAAGATGGAAAGTAATAAAGGAAAAGAATTAATTAATCTCTTGCACAGATTTTATCTAAATAGAGTAGAGAATTATTATAATTTTAAAGGCGAGCAACTTACAAGATTTGCATGGGCAAATAATAAAAAAGTAAGAATTTATGGAATAGAAGTTTATATTGATGTAGTGGGAGGACACAAAGGTTTTGTATCATTTGCCACAACTTCAGATACTATAAATGAGGTACTTTTAGCAAATGGATATTTAGAAACAAATAACCCAAGTTTTTCAAGATATGTTAATGAAAAAGACAGAATAAATTGGCTGGTTTCAAAACAATTAATTTCAAAGAAATTATCTAAAAATATTCTTCCTGCTTCGCTTAAGGTAACTTTTGGTGTTTTTGATGGTGTTGATGCTGTACAAAGTGAAGCTTGGATGAATCAGTGGGTAGATAAGGAATATGATAGTACGTTATCTGTAGAGAGTATGCCGAAACCTATAGCGTCTTTTCCATTATCAAATCAAAAATATTTTGTTGATAGATATCACTTTAATGACATGCTTGAGACAATTAATAATGAGCAATTTACGGATGAATTTAATCAGTGTTTATGTGCATATAATAATCAAAAATGGTTTTTGTGTGCCTCAGGTCTTGGAAGTTGTTTAGAGCATCTCTTACTTATTATTCTTCAAAATTATGCTGAAAACGGTTTTGATACATTAAAAGGATTAGGATATGATCCAACGGCTGCAAGTCTTATAAACAATTTAAGAAAAGAGCCAATAAATATTGATACTCGACAAGAGAGATATATAAGATTAGTTTTTAAAGCAAGGAATGCAGTAAGTCATTATAATTCGGGTTATACTTCAAAAGAACTTTGCGATTTAATGCTTACAGGCATCTCTTCAATATTTAATGATTACTACAGAAATAGTGTTGAGAAGTATAAAGAAGAGAAATAATGTAGTTGGTAGCCCAGAAATCGATAGCTTTTCTGGTGCATTAAGACGCAAGCGAGCAGATCGTGGTGTATTTATCACTACTTCTTCATTTACTAGTGGTGCAAAGGAAGCAGCCAAGCAATTGAATATTGCTCTAGTTGATGGCGAAATGCTGACCAATTTAATGGTGCAATACAAAGTTGGAGTTCAAGTCCAACAGACTTATGAACTATATGATATTGATGATGATTTCTTTGCAGAGTGATTATATCGATGAGATACAATAAGAAACTTTTGAAAGAGTCGAAAATAAATAATGAGTTTCATTGATAAGCATATTAACAAGAAAATCAAACAAAATCCAAAGCTCGAAAAAGAATTTGAGCAAAATGAAATATTAAAAAATTGGCAATCTTACTAGAAATTTTACTTAATTACGTTCAAAATAGTGAAAGAATAATATAAGGGAGGTTTATTATGAAATTAAAAAGAATTGCATTGAGTATTGTGGCAGGAGCTGCGCTTATGGTCCCTGCAGCTTTAACAGGACAAAGCCAAAACTCTAGCATAGTTCAAGCAAGTACCTTAAAAAATAAGATTACGTTCGTTAAAAGCTATTCTCAACCAATGTTATATAATAAAAACGGTAAAAGTATAGCTAATAAAAATGAGATTAACTTTAACAAGCCAATTCGTTTTTATGGTCAACCAACTATAATTCAAGGACCTAAAGTTAATGCCTTTATTTATCTTAACGGGATGCCGCAGAGTATTATTAAAGGCAACACTTATGCCGATTTAGGTGATGGTGGTTACATTAATATGAAAGCAGTTGGTAGCTATAACTGGAATAGCAATGAAATTGGCTTGATTAAAAATGCATATGTTTACAACAGTAAAGGTCAACGGCTATCAACTTATCGTGGTCGCAAAGCTTATTTAACTAAAGGCAGCAAAATTAAATATGTTGGTAAGAGCTGGGTTACTTACCCTGATTCATATTTCAATTTAGGTAGCGGAATTTATGTTAAGTCAAATAACGTTAATACCATGAATGGTAAAGGCGTTTTGAAATTAAATACCAATACTGCTATTTATAATAAGAAGGGTCAACGTATTAGCTTTAATGGTCAGCGCGTATTGCCTAAATATTCAATTGTAAATTACGCAGGCAAGCGTCGCGCTAAGACCAAGTCTGATGATTACTACTATACAAATTTGAGTGGTAGTAAGTCATATGCAGTTAAGAATTATAAGATTAAGGGCCAAGATTACTACCATATCGGTAAGGGTGCTTATATCAAGGCGTTAAACGTTGGACGCATTAACGGTAATCCTGTATTTCGTGATGGTGGTGCAACTACAATTGTTCCTCAAATGGACTTGTTTATCTATAATTCAAAATTAAAAAAGACAAAACAATCTGTTAAGAAGGGCCAAAAGATTAGAGCATTAGATCCAGTTATCCTTGGTAGTGGCGATATTGCACAACTTTTCTACAGAATCAAGGGAACATCTAACTATGTTTCTTGGGGTGATTACAGTGAGTACGGCTTTGAAGACGACGCTTATGTAGGCAACTTTAATTTCCGTGTAAGATTGAATCCTATTAAGACTATTGAAACTGCTGCAACACGTGCTGCTGAAGAATTAGATTAATTATTAGTAAAAACGCTATTCAATTTGGATAGCGTTTTTTGCTTGAAAAAAAGTATAAAATGACAATGTATAGTAGATTTCTTCAGCTATAACATAGTAAGTTCTCTTGATTTTTACATACAAAAAACCCATTGATAACTCATTAGATAGATAAGTTATCAACGGGAATACCTATATTTTACATCACTCTTATTTAACTTGCTCTAAAGCCTTGTCAATTGGAGTGTCTCCGCCAGTCATCTCAATTACCTTATATTTGGTAGCAGGGAACTTCAGAACATCTGCAAGTACCTGTGCAACATCTGGAATTGGATTTGATTGAGACTCAGAATTATTAACGGACACCATCTACTAGATCTTTAATTAAATCTTTGCCGACTTTGCCGGAGCCACCAAATACGAAAACTTTACTCATAATTCTTCTTCTTTCTAATTATTGTTTTAATAAATTTTGCTTTTTAGACTATTTAATTACGTTAAAATTTACGGTGGCATCTATTGTAATCGATTACAATGGATTCGACTCTCAAATGAAGCTAGGGATGCTCTAATCAGGCAACGATTATTTCCTTGAAACGGCAGGTCCATATCATTATTTAAAAGATATTCCATTCAAGAAGTTGATTTCATCCGATAAAATCAGAAAGAATCCAATGTTTTTTGGACCATATAAGGTAAGCAGGTGGTTAGAGGTCAATCAGTAACTTGGGTACCTAACAAATATTATTGGAGAGGCACACCTAAGCTAAACAAGATTATCGCCCAAGTGGTTTCAACTAATTCAGCTTCACAAGCTATCAAGAGTCACAAGTTTGATATTGCTGACGTAGTTAACTCTCAATGGCAAGTCACTTAAGATTCACTTGGCTACAATGAGTGGTTTAGCTGTCCAAGAGTCAATCGTACAAAATTACATCCAACAATGGCATAAAATCGGTTTGAATGTTAGCTTAACCGGTGGTAGATTAATGGAATTTAATTATGTCTATGATAAACTTGACCATGACGATAAAAATATTGATATGTTTAGGGCTGCTTGGTCATTGTTAACTGAACCATCACCAAGAGGGATGTACAGTGAGAACAATCCGATGAATTACTCAAGATTCGTAACTAAGGAAAATTAGAAAGGACTAATGATCATGCAATTTCATGATTCTGATGAAACTATTCACATTCCACCACAAGATATTTTCGAAGATTTACTTGATCAAGTAGAAAAATTGCAAACGCAAGTAGATGAGCTCAAACGTCTGCAATACAGCAATTCTGGCAATGCACGGGATGTTTTTCTGTATGGTTGTGAACTGGCCGGTAGTCAATATCTTAATTTAGCAGATCACGTGGTGCCAAAACTCCATGAAGATGATCCATTAGTTTTGATGCGTGAGCCCAATAACCAATATGATGAACATGCGATTAGCGTATATACTACAGGTGGATTGAAGCTGGGTTATTTGCCAAGAAACAACAATCTAATCTTGAGCCGTTTGATGGATGAAGGAAATTTATTATTCGGTAAAACTAAGACCTTTCATTGGGATGGTAAGAGCCTGTACCTAATTGTGAAAGTTTATATGCGCGCATAAAAAATAAAAACTACTGATAGATCAACGTTTTTAACGAAAATTATCAGTAGTTTTTGTTTTATATTTTTGATATTAAGCAAATGAACGAGGATTTACATCGTGTGCATATTCTTTTAATTCCAATAAACTATACTTCTTACCAAATAAAGTATTTTTATCGGGAACTAAGCGATATGATTTGCTTAATCTCTTCATAAATTTGTTGGTAAACATCTTTCTCTTTTTACCACAAAGCGTATGTTGATTCAGCCATTGTTCTGCTTGATTTCTTGATAGATATTTCATGAAATCTTCCTTTCTATTAGTCGAAGTTGCGAGTAACTTGGCTGTTATTTCATTTTTCACCTATATTGTAGTACTCTAATTGAAATTGGTTAAAATATAATAGTGAAAAGCATAAAATTGATGATAATTTTTTGATTAGATTATAAATTGGCAAATCAGTTTTTTACTAATTTCGATGAGCCGGTAGGCAAGCGTCTGTGTGATCATGATGATATCATCGATGTCACTTTGTATTTTGCAGATAATACTCAAGAAAGAATTGAACTTGCTTGGAGTGAAAATAGTGAAGACAATAATGAGTGGCAGAGTCATCATTTAGAAGTAAAAAAGCCGCTTGATAAAAGTGATCTAGATCAAATTAAACCAGGACTAGCAGAGAAAATGAAAAAAATCGAGCAAAAAGATCGATTTTTGAATCGTAAGATTTTGAGAATCTATGTAGGTAAAGTGGAATAAACCAAAAAATGACTCAATACCTTGATTGGTATTGGGCCATTTTTACTATCCGGCAATTAACATTTTCCAAAGTAAGCTACTAGTATACCAATTGTGTGGTTGAATTGCGGCTAAGCTAGCAACGATGATGCATATTCCAGCTGTTGAAATAGTGATTGAAAATATGCAGTTGACTAAATTCGATGGATAACCACTTTTATGCGCTTGACGAAAAATATTGATAGCAAGCGCCACAAACACTAAACCGACAAATATTCCAATTTGATAATATATGTACAAATTAAATTTCTCCCGTTAGTAAGATTTCATTCTGGGAATATTATAATACTTGATCTTAGAATAGAAAATTACAAATTAAATAGGGATGCATTTTTGCATCCCTATTTAAATTCATATTAATAACTAATAGCGCGATGACCATCTAAAGCCCAGTGAATTTTGAACTTGGCTACGCTGATCTTGCGCTTGGTACCGGTCCATGGATCATTGTAGTAAAGCGTATTACCGTGATAACCAGTAAGAGTGATAGCATGATTAGAAATACTATCAAACATACCAACCCAAACAACTACTAGGTGAGACCGCAATAACTTTTGCTTAATTGCATTAATGCTGCACTTAGTCATAATTTGTGGCTTACCTAAATAGTGTTGAACAACTGGCTTAACGCCGCCGGGTGCAACCCAAAAGCCTAGTGGGAATTTTTTATAAGGTGAACCCACAAAGCCTTTATTTGGATTGGAACTACGTGGCATAATCTTTGCAGCTTGATACTTGCTTACTTTTTTACCAGCAAAGTTAAGCACCATAGTTACCGCAGTAATTTCACAACCAGTAGGCATTTGTGGTCGTTGACAAATTACTTTGGCATTATTTTTGATGCCTGTAATTTATCCTTTTTTGTTAATCCAATAATATGCCTTCTTAGTTGAAGTGTTCTTCATGCGGCGTCTACCTAATTGATCAAAGTAGCTGTAATGCTTAGTGTGAGGAACTTTACGCACATTTTTAAGCATTGCGCCGTTTTTGTTAAATAGGTACCAGTAACCATTAATCTTTTTTAAGCCTTTGATTGCTGCGCCATTTTTTAGGTAGTAGGTATTGCCGTTAGTTACTTTCCAGCCGCTATTATTTTTAGATGGAGTATTATTGGAAATTTGATTAGTCTGATTTTGGTTATTTTCTGAATCCTGAGTAGAGTCAGATTTATTTGTTTGAGTATTATTATCCTGTTGCTTGTTATTACTAGTTTGATTGTTTTGAGTATTCGTCTGGCTAGCCCGAGATTGATCAGTTTCATCAGCTTTAACTGTAGTAGAAAAGCCAGTGAGCAAGAAGCAGGAAATAACACTAATGAATAAAATTTTGCCTTTCATAATTTACCTTAGATGAATGGACGCTTGATTCCTGCAATAACGTTACGTTGGCTGTTTGTAATTGGTGCAACCATTACGCGTGGTGGCCAACTTTCGATAACGCGGTTGTTACCTAAGTAAATAGCAACGTGCCAAATAGTGTGTGTACCTGGTTGGTAGTAGAATACTAAGTCACCACGTCTTCTTTGAGAGTATGCAACACGCTTGAGATGCTTATCTGCCCAAAGATTGCGCGAGTTCCATTCATTGCCTGGGTGAGCGTGACCGATTGAACTAGTTGGAACAGGACTGATTCCGCCAGCGTAAAGTCCTTGCATTACTAAACCGGAGCAATCTACACCGTAAGCTGGACTTGAAGAACAACCTGCAAGCCATGGCTTACCCATGTATTTGTAAGCTTGGTTAATCATTGCTTCGATGTGAGCTTTTCTTCCTTGCCAAGCTTTAGCTTTTAATGGAGCAACATAACTATCGATTCCATACCAAGATTTTTTAGAAAAGCCCATCTTTTGCCAAGTCTTAAGGTTAACGTTACCAGTTGCCTTTAAGCCGTGACGACGTTGGAAATTCTTAACTGCATTGTAAGTAGCTTGGTTGTAGTAATTCTTACCATACCAAGTACCCATGCGGTGCATTACTTTCCAGGTTTTAATCCCTTCGTATCCGCGGTAAAGGTTATAGCCAACGTGACCATATGGCTTGATTTGAGTGTAATGAATTTGATGATAGCCCTTAGGATTTTGGTAACCCTTAACTTTAGCTATCAATGTTTTTTTAGCGCTGATGTACTTGCCGTTATTTAACTTTAAAACTGGAGCGTTATCAGCGGGGATGACTAACTTACTAGTTAAATAGTGATATCCCTTTTTGGCTTGATGATCAACTTGAGTTAAAGCGGCATCCTTATAAATAGTAGTATTTTGCTTTAAGCGAATGATCTTAGGATTAGATGAAAGATAGTCGCTTTTATTGAAAGTCGAAGCTTTCTTTTCTGTAGCAGAGCTTTGAGACTGATTAGAGTTCTGTACTACTTGAGTATTTGATTGAGCATCGTTAACAGTATCAGCTTGAACGTGATTTGCAGAAGCGATTCCCGTACCAAGCAAAACTGCCACGATAGCTGTGGTCCACTTTGTTTTTTTCAACATATATTTCTCCTCCATATTTTTTGGGAATTCATTGGTTATTTTACTTGTGTTTTAAAAAATTTTAAATAGGGAGAAAGAATTTAAAATAAGTAGAAGATATAAATGAAAAAGAATAAAATAAATAGGATGAAACTGAATGAATTTTGACTTTCATAAAATTAAAAATGGCTCAATGATAAGGGATCTTTTAGTGTATTCTTCACGTATGTGGAGGTGATCCTCACCTGCATCTTTTGTAACAAGAGTAAATACTGTATTCTTCACGTATGTGGAGGTGATCCTAGAAGTGTGGACTATAAGCCTGAACTAGTTCCGTATTCTCCATGTATGTGGAGGTGATCCCAAAATGAGTAAAAATTTATATTTAGACATTAAGTATTCTCCACCTATGTGGAGTAACCAAAAAGAGGACTAATCCAGCCAGATTAGTCCTTTTTTGTATCTATATTAAAATATTCCTTCGCTGCATCACTCATACGATCGGGCGTCCAGACCGGATACCACACAAATTCGACATCAACATTTTTTACTTCTGGCACTTTTTTAACCGCTTGAGTAATGCCATCAATTAGGTAACCAGTTAGCGGACAAGCAGGGGTGGTCAAAGTCATGTTGATCAGACAGATCCCATCTTTGTCCAAGTCGATTTCATAAATTAGCCCTAAATTGACTACGTCAACGTTCAATTCAGGATCAATGACTGTCGCCAATTGATTGATAATATCGTTTTTAATTGTTTCACCGTCACGCATTTTATCACGCATCCTTGCCAAAAATTTTAGCTTTGATTGCTTGGCCGGTTGGAGTGCCAGCTAAGCCGCCGATTCCGGTTTCGCGGAGGGATGCTGGCATTTGATGACCAACTTTTTTCATGGCGTCGATACATTCGTCGGCCGGAATTACACTGGTGCATCCCGCAAGCGCCATGTCTGCCGCAATCAAGGCGTTCCCAGCACCAATCGCATTTCTTTTCACGCAAGGCACTTCAACCAGTCCTGCAATAGGGTCGCAGACTAGACCGAGCAAGTTAGACATTGCAATCGACATTGCTTGTGCGCTCTGCTCAGCACTGCCACCAGCTGACTCAACTGCGGCAGCGGCGCCCATGGCAGATGCACTACCAACTTCGGCTTGGCAGCCACCGGTTGCGCCGGCAATTTCTGCGTTATTGGCAATAACAAGGCCGAATCCACCAGCAGTAAAAAGAAAGCGAATCATTTGCTCTTCACTAAGATCCATTCTTTTTTCTAATAAAAACAAGACACCAGGCAAGGTACCAGAGGAGCCAGCTGTAGGTGTGGCACAAATTACGCCCATTGAAGCGTTGACTTCGTTGGTGGCAACCGCATTTTGCACTGCGGCCATGATAGTGTCACCAGATAAAGTATGGTGAGTTTGACGATACTTTTTAATTTTGACAGCTTCACCACCAGTTAAACCTGTTTTAGAAAATACGCCATCACCACTTTTTCCACGCTCCACTGCGGCACGCATTGTAGCCAAATTATGTTTCATCCGGTTCCAGACCATTTGACGCGGCAGACCAGATAGCTCGCATTCTTGTTCAATAATTAACTCCGAAATAGGTTTATGTTGCTTTTCAGAATCAGCAACAATTTCTTTAATATGGTTATACATAATTTTGTTCCGTTTCAAAGACAAATAATATTTTCAAACTTTTCTTTTAACTCTTTTACTAAGGCAGGCTTGAGATAGTTGTCGATATCGTATTCGTAGATATTGCAATCTTTGGTGTAAAAAATTCGCTTCTTACTAAAAGGAGCTTTTTCCTGTAATAAGAAAGTCAAATTTTGCTCGTTAAGAATATCTTTTTCATAATCAAGCCAAATAATAATTGGCAACGAACCCGTTGGGGTGATTTCGGTGTCGTGAATTATTAAATGACGAATTTCGATCGATCCACCGCCGATAGAACAGCCCGATATCTGTGCCTTTTTGGTTCCGCTAGACATATCTAAGATTGCTGTATTGGGATGATCGATTGGACTAGGTCCATCTTCTTCGACAAAGCGAATATCGACGCCACGTTTTTTAGCAATCTCAGGTGCGTTAGGTACACGCAGATCATCTGTGTCAAAGCCTAAAATTCCCGCGGCGATAGCGTAGTCTGTCCCGTGGCCGCGATGAGTTTGGGCGAAAGAGCCATAGTAATGGACTGTTACTTTTCTAGGAACTCCTCCAAAAAGTTTGTTTCCAGCTCGGCCGATTGCAACGGCACCAGCTGTATGTGAACTAGATGGACCTACCATGATGGGCCCGATAATATCAAATACGCTTTTGTAACGATTCGTCATTTCTGTATCTCCAAGTAAGTATTCTGCTTTCATTATAGCGAATTATTACTAATCAATGTATTATTTTAATAGTAATTAAAAATTAGCTAGGGGTTGAAGATAATGACTAAAGAAAAAGATGAATTGAAGAAAAATTTGGAAAAGGTAGCAGAAGAACAGGGCGGACAACAAGCAGTATCTTATCAAGACTTGTTTAATCCAAGATTCATGCAAAAGAATACGCATTTTACTACGATTGATGTTTTTGTAAGAGAGTTGGGCGCAAGAAGTTTTCCTGAGATTGAACAATTAGGTCAAAAAGTGGTAGATGATTTTGTTAAGAAGGAAACTAATTTTAATAGCTGGGAAGAAATGCAACAGCGTGCAGTTAGCGAATATATGACTAGCTTGTTTTAGTAAAGAATAAATTACTAAACATAGAATAATAGTTTTTATTCTTATTTTGTAAGCGCTGTAACTTAATATGCTATCATAGATATGAAGAGTAATTAAAAAACTATTGATAGTTATGAACTTATATTTATAAGTTCGGAGGAAGTTATATGACAGACAAAGAAATTTTGCAAAAGATTGAACAAAAAGTTAAGGATTCAGAAAATTGGAGCGTTTACCATCATTTAACAGATAATCTAGGATCACCTGCAATAATGCTTCGTGAAGCTAATACTAATGCAGATAGATTAGGTGTTAACATTGATGTCTTCAAAGGATATGCTTATTTGTTCTTAGACAACGGAACGCCAGCAGAACCAGGCAAACCATTTTCTGTTCAAACCTTAACTAGCTTGAATGCATTGACAGAATTGCTTGACATAGTAAAGCCTTACATTAAAAGAAATTAAATTCATTAGATCATTAAAATGCCTCACTGTTGTGGGGCATTTTTTCATGACTAATTTTAAATTTTCTTAAAACATTAAGTGATATTTTTCACATATAATAGTAAAAGACAAATTTTTAGAAAGTTGGAAAAGAAGTGACACATAAAAAATCATTTTTTCCTTGGTGGATATTTATCGTTTGTTGTTTTATCTCAATGATTGGGTTTGGCTTGTTGGTTAATACAATTGGATTATTCTTCGGGCCAATCAGTCAAGAGTTTAATGTAGGACGTGCTAATGTTGCACTAATGACGACATTTCAGAATGCGGCTGCCGCAATTGCCTTGCTTTTTGCTGGTAAAATCATGGAAAAGGTAAATTTACGCTGGCTTTTAACCGCTTGCTTTGTCTTAATTGCCGTTAGCATGCTTAGCTTAACTTTTGCCAATTCATTAGTTCATTTTTATCTTGCATGGACAATCATTGGGATTTGTCAGCCGATCGCAATTACTTTGTCAATTCCTGTTTTGCTTAGCAAGTGGTTTAACCAAAAGCTCGGCACAGTGATGGGAATCTCGCTCGGACTTTCTGCTTTAGGTGGAACGATTTTTAATCCGATTATTGCCGAAGTAATTAAGCAATTTGGTTGGCGTGGCGGCTTTGTTGGTGAAGCTCTATTGATTGGACTGATTTTAGTTCCTTTAGCTATTTCAATTAAGCCTGAACCAACGATGCAATATCCTGCATATGGCAAAGCAATGCAATCAAGCAAAAAGGTGGCTTTAACAGGTTTAAGCCTGAAGCAAGCTTTGAAGATGCCAGTATTTTACGCTGTAGCTTTCGCCATGCTTGCACTGCAATTTGTTTCCGGTTCTGTCCAACATATTTCAGGACATATTACTAATATCGGAATTTCACCAATCACTGCCGCAACTGTTGTATCAGGAGTAATGATTGGTGCCGCAATTGGTAAGATTTCTATTGGTTATTTCCTTGATAAGTTTAATGCCAAGTTAGTTTTAGCCGTTTATTCTTTATTCGGTGTAATCGGTTGGGGCGGCCAGGCAATGCTTAGAGAAAGCAATTTATTGATTTTAGCTGCCGTAATTCTCGGTCTTGGTCAGGGAGTTTGTTTAGTTGCATTGCCATATTTAATTCGTCAAATTTTTGGTGAAAAAGACTATAGTAACATTCTTTCGGTCGTCAATATGATTGGTGCATTTGCCATGTCAGCTTCGGTTTACTTGATCGGTTTATTCTTCGATCAAACTGGATCTTACGACTTAGGATGGATGATTAATGTCTCAGCATTTGTACTTAGCTTCATTGTGATCATGATTACACTAGGTAAAAAAGAAAGCGTAAATTCTGATTTAGAAATAGTTGAGTAAAAAGAAAAAGCTTCGTCTCATAAGAAACGAAGCTTTTTTGCTTGCCTAATTATTTATTTTCATTAACTACTTTAACGATTTGAATCAATACAGTTGGCATTACTGCAAGACCAATAATCCAAAAAAGTTGCTTGCCAGTTAAAGGAGTTACGGCAAACAAACCGTGCAATGCTGGTACAAACAAGATTAATGCTAAAAGCAATGTACCTACAGCAAATGCAGCTAAGCTGTACCAGTTGTTCTTAAAGCCAATCTTGAAAATGCTGTGTTGTGAACGACAGTTGAAACCGTGAAGCAATCTAGCAAATGTCAAAGTAGAGAATGCCATCGTACATGCAACAGCTGGACTAGTTTGACGACCAATCATGAAGGCGGTAATTACGCCGACTGCAATGATCAAGCCTTGAAGTCCTACCTTGGTAACTAATGATTTATCCAAAATACCAACCTTAGGATCACGTGGCTTTCTGTCCAATACATCTGGAGCACCTGGTTCCACACCGATTGCTAAAGCTGGAAGAGAGTCAGTAACTAAGTTAATGAACAGTAATTGTACAGCGATAAATGGTACTGAAAAACCACCAATTGAAGCAAATAATACCGTAATAATAGCTGACAAGTTACCTGAAAGCAGGTACATAATAGCATTTTTAATGTTTTCAAAAACAGTTCTACCATTAGCAACAGCCTTGATGATGGTTGCAAAATTATCATCAGCCAAGATCATGCTGGCAGCGTCCTTAGATACTTCCGTGCCGGTGATTCCCATGGCAACACCAATGTCGGCTTTCTTTAAAGCAGGGGCATCGTTAACACCGTCACCAGTCATAGAAACGATATGATCCTTCTTTTGCCATGCGTTAACAATTCTGATCTTGTTTTCAGGAGATACACGAGCATAAACAGAAATCTTCTCAATCTTTTGTTCAAGCTCTTCATCGCTCATCTTATCAAGTTCAAGACCAGTAACAGCTAAGTCACCATCGTTGAAGATACCAATCTTTTTAGCAATAGCAACTGCAGTAACCTTGTGGTCACCAGTAATCATTACAGTACGGATACCAGCTTTTTTAGCTCTGGCAACAGCTGCAATACTTTCTTCACGAGGTGGATCCATTTCAGAAACCAAACCAATGAAGGTAAAGCCATTTTCTGTTTCAGGTGTTAAGTCCTCATCGCTTTCTTTATAAGCGAAAGTTAACACACGCAAACCATTTTCGGAGAAGTGTTGGTTTTGAGCTAAGATTTGCTTCTTATCTTCTTCCGTGATTGGACGAACTTCGTCATCTAATCTAATGTTAACGCAACGATCAAGCAAGACATCGATGGCACCCTTAACAAAGATAGTAGGAACTGTATGAATCAAGTGCTTAGTACTCATCAATTTTCTATCAGAGTCAAAAGGTACTTCTTGCTTACGAGTTAAAAGCCCTCTTAAATCTTCTTCAGTTAAGCCTAAGCCTTTATCACCTAAGTCGATACCAGGTACTTGGCGGTACATTTCTAATAATGCGTATTCCGTTGGGTCACCGATACCCTTGCCATCAACTAAGCTAGAATCGTTGTTTAATACTGCATCATATAGTAAGTAACGATGTAATTGATTATCTAGGTCAAGTTGATTTGGCTTAAGAGTTTTACCACCGATATAAATATCTTGGACAGTCATCTTATTTTGGGTTAAAGTACCGGTCTTATCAGAACAAATAACTGATACTGAACCAAGCGATTCAACGGCAGCCAGGTTTTTAATAATGGCATTTTCTTTAGCCATTTTTTGTGTACCCATGGCTTGAACGATGGTTACGATTGAACTTAAAGCTTCAGGAATTGCAGCTACGGCCAATGCTACTGCGAAGAGCAAAGCATCCATAATTGGTTGACCACGCCATATTTGCAAACCAAGCACAATAGCACAGATAATTAAAATTGCTGTGGCAAGTTTTGACGAGAACTTATCAAGTGAGATTTGCAATGGGGTACGACGTTCCTTGGTTTCGTTCATTAAGGAAGCAATCTTACCGATCTCTGTGTTCATCCCTGTGGCCGTAACTACTACATTAGCACGACCATAAGTTACAAGAGAACTAGAGTAGACCATGTTGATACGATCACCAAGTGGCATTTCATGATCAAATTCTACATCCGCTTTATCAATGTTAGTTGATTCACCAGTTAAAGAACTTTCATTAACTTGCAGTGAGAAGTTCTCCAAGATACGTCCATCGGCAGTTACCATGTCACCAGCTTCAAGTAACATAATATCGCCGGGAACAACATCTTTTGAATCAATTTCAATCTTTTTGCCATCACGCAAAACTTTAGCACTAGGTGAAGACAGTGATTTTAATGATTCAAGTGACTTCTCAGCTTTGATGTGCTGCACAGTACCTAAAATTGCGTTCAGGATTAAGACCGCGATAATTACTAAAGTACTTTCAAGTTCCCCAGTAAAGGCAGAAATCACGGCAGCGATAATTAAGATAATTACCATCAAGTCTTTAAATTGTTCTAAAAAGACCTGCAATGTCGTTTTCTTTTTGCCTTCAATCAAGGCGTTCTTGCCATACTTAGTTAGGTTATCCTTAGCCTGCTGAGATGATAAACCACCGCTACCAGTCTTTAATTCTTCTAAGACTTTAGCTTTGGTCTGTAAATAATATTGTTTCACTATAAGACCCTCCAATAAATTTCAGTAAGTCCCAAACAAAAAAGAGACTACTGCATAAACTTAAGAGCGTTTATGTAATAGTCTCACCATTTAAACTCACAGCGGAAATTTCTTTCGTGACTTGACGCCATGAGTACAATTATTTGTCGGTTACTCCCTATATATATATTAGATTTATATCATACATGTATCTTTTTTTCAACTGCTTCGTTAATTATTTTGATTTAATGTAATTTACGCCAGCAGCTGCAGGAGCAACAGATTTTCCAAGGAAGACGACTAGGACAACGATTGTGATGACATATGGAGCGATTTGCATATAAACCGTTGGGATTTTTTCAAAGCCTGGAAGTTGATTACCGATGATGCTTAGACTTTGAGCAAAACCAAAGAAAAGGGATGAAAGCATTGCGCCAATTGGATTCCATTTACCAAAAATTACAGCAGCTAAAGCCATAAAACCTTGACCAACGATAGTTGAGATAGAGAAGTTACCGGAGATTGATTGAGCAAAGACTGCGCCGCCCAAACCGGCCATAAAGCCTGAAGTAAGGACTCCGATGTAGCGCATTTTATAAACATTTACGCCAAGGGTATCAGCGGCTTGCGGATTTTCACCAGTTGACCGAAGACGCAGACCAATTCTAGTTTTGTAAAGAATCCACCAGAGCAAGACCGTGATGATAATTGCAAGCCATGCAGGAGCAGAAGTATTAGTAAAAAAGATTTTACCAATGACAGGAATGTCAGCTAATCCCGGAATATTGGTGTAACCAAAGTTGGCAGTAATGTTAGGAGTTTGACCTTTCTCATAGATGGCTTTTATTAAAAATACACCTAAAGGCGGAGCTAATAAATTTAATACCGTACCACTGATGATATGGTCAGCATGAAGGTTAATTGTAGCGAATGCATGTAATAGAGAAAAAATCAAGCCGAAGATTGCACCAACTAGTGCGCCTAGCCATGGAGTAGCGGCACCAAAATCTTGGGCAAAAGTAAGGTTGAAGATAATGGAGGTAAAAGCACCAACGGTCATGATACCTTCAAGACCAATATTGACAACACCCGAATTTTCACTGTATACACCGCCTAGGGATGCAAGAATTAATGGAGCAGAATACACCAAGGTTGAGGAAACGATTAATGCTAGAAGAGATGTGAGATTCATAATACTGGTCCTTCTTTTTGTAATTTGATATTTGGTCCATCGACACCGTTGTTCGGACCAATTTCTGTACCTTTCTTTAAAGGATGCTTATAGCTAGCTGTTTTCTTTACTGCAAAGAGCAAGTCAAAGACATATTTGATAGCAATGAAGAAAATGATAGCGGCAATTACAATTGAAACAATTTCGTAAGGTACGCCGGCTACCGTTTGCATACCAAGACCACCAATTTTAAGGATAGAAAAGAGGAGAGAGGCAATTAAAATCCCAATTGCTGTACTATTTCCTAATAAAGCTACTGAAAGTCCATCCCAACCGATGTTAATACTGCTAGTTTGAGTAAAGTAGTTTTGGTAAGTTCCTAAACCTTGCACTACACCGCCGATTCCTGCAAAACCACCAGAAAGAAGCATGGAAAGGATGATGTTCTTTTTAGCAGAAATTCCAGCGTAACGGCTGGCAAATGGATTAAGACCTACAGCTTTGATTTCAAAGCCGACAGTTGTTTTCTTCATGAGGAACCAATAAATTAAGATGACACCAATTCCCAAGAAAATACCGGCGTTGATACGAGAATCACCGAAAAGATGGCTCAGCCAATCTAAGTGCAAGCTGCCATTGGCGGGAATGTCTTTAGTAGTGTCCGCACCATTGCGCAGACTTTCTGGCATAACTTGCTGCATTAAATATTGGCAAAGGTAAAGCACGATATAGTTGAGCATGATGGTTGTAATTACTTCATTAGTGCCAAAATATGCTCGTAAAAATCCTGCTATCCCAGCTACAATTGCTCCGGCTAGAGCACCTGCTAAGATTGCCAATGGCAACAAGATGTATTTAGGTAAAGTTGGATTGGCTAAAACGATCCAAACAGAGGTAAGCCAACCGGCTTGAGCTTGTCCTGGCAATCCAATGTTAAAAAATCCTGCTTTTGATGCAATGGCAAAGCCAACTGCAGTAAAAATCAACGGGGTGGCTTCACGGATGGTTTCGCCTAAGCCATTCATGTTACCAAGAGCACTAGCAAACATGGAAGAATAAGCGGTGATTGGATTGTAGCTCCAAATGAGCATGATAATTGCTCCGATTAAAAATCCGGCAATTACCGAAATAATAGGTACTAAATAACGTTTTGTTTTAGCTGAAACTTTGATCAAGGTCTTGTCCTTCTTTCTGTATACCGGTCATTAATAAACCTAATTCGGTTTCATTAGTTTGGTCTGGCTTGACTACGCCAGATTTTTGACCATCATGCAGTACTAAAATGCGGTCAGATAACTGCATGATTTCGTTTAGTTCGTATGAGACAAGGAGGATCGCCTTACCTCTGTCACGTTCTTTTAGCAATTGTTTATGAATATATTCAATAGCCCCAACGTCTAGTCCGCGAGTTGGTTGAAAGGCAATGATCAAATCACTGCCTCGTTCAAGTTCGCGGGCAATAATGACTTTCTGCTGATTACCACCTGAGAGTTCTCCCGTAGGTAAATCGCTGCTGGCGGTTCTGATATCAAACTTTTTAACTGCCGCTTTAGCATGCTTCTTGATTGCATCGAAGTTGATAATTCCGTGATGAGAAAAAGGTTGCTGGTAGTAGCTTTGCAAAATAAGGTTATCTGCTACCGACATCTGCAGAATTAAGCCATATTTTTGTCGATCGGCAGGGATGCTGGCTACTCCTTGTTCCGTGATCTTTCTCGTAGGCTTGTTGGTCATATCTTGACCATTGATGATGACGGACCCCTGATCAACGTGACGTAAACCGGTAATTGCTTCAACTAGTTCATCTTGACCGTTGCCGTCAATTCCGGCAATGCCTAGAATTTCGCCGGCGCGAAGTGAGAGTGAGAGTCCTTTAATGGCTAAATTGCCGCGATTTTCTTTGACTTGCAGGTCTTTAACCTCAAGAATATTTTGCCCAAAATTTTCGGCTCTTTTGGTCAATTTCATTTCTACCGCATGCCCAACCATTAATTCTGCCATGCGCTTGTTGCTAATGTCTTTGACTTGATAAGTACCAACATCCTGACCAGTACGGATGATCGTAACTTCATCTGCGACCGCCTTAATTTCTTCTAATTTATGAGTAATTAAAATAATGGATTTACCTTCATGAGCTAATCCTTTAAGAATGTTCATAAATTCTTTAATTTCTTGTGGGGTTAAAACGGCAGTAGGTTCATCAAAGATAAGGATATTTGCGCCGCGGTAGAGGATCTTAAGGATTTCAACCCTTTGTTGCTGTGCGACTGTGATATCGGCAACTTTTTTATCGGGATCAATGGCTAGATGATAACGTTCAGATAAAGCTAAAACTTTTTCTTTTGCTTTTTTAATATCTAAGACAGGTCCTTTAGTAGTCTCATGACCCAAAATAATGTTTTCTAAAACTGTGAAAGAATTAGCTAGCATGAAGTGTTGATGCACCATCCCGATACCCAATTTTTTGGCAGCCGTGGGACTAGCGATATTAGTTTTTTCACCGTTAACAAATATTTCACCAGAAGTGGGTTCAAGTAAACCTGAGAGAATACTCATTAAAGTTGATTTTCCTGCACCATTTTCGCCGAGTAGTGCTAGGATTTCGCCTTTATGCAATTTGAGATTGATATCGTTATTAGCTTTAAAACCATTAAAGTCTTTAACGATATGTTTCATTTCAATAACTGTATTTTTATTTTCCATAGCTTGATATTTCCTATAAAAAAACTCTCCATCAAGACGAAGAGTTTTTGACTGTTAAATTAGAAATTATTTACTTGGTTTAGTAGCAACGTTAATCTTACCGTCAATGATTTGCGTACGTGCCTTTTGAACTGCTTGCCAAGCCTTGTCGCTAAGTTGTCCCTTAGTAATTGAAACGCCATTGCCCTTCAAGCCGTAGACAAGGTGCTTGCCACCTGGAAACTTGTCGTTGTAAGCATCATCGGCAATACTCTTAGTGGCAACGTTCAAGCCCTTTAAGACAGAAGTTAAAGTAAAGTTAGCTTTCTTACCGTTCTTAGCAGTGTAGTTACCTAATCCGGATTGATCAACATCAACCCCAATTACCCAAACTTTCTTGTCGGCTGGTAATGTTTGGTTGTAATCCTTAGCTTCTTGGAAGACACCGTTACCAGCATTACCTGCTGCTTGGTAAATAATGTCGGCCTTGTTAGCGTACATTGATTGAGCAATTGACTTCGCTTTATCAGTAGCAGTGAAGTTACCGATGTATTGAGTTTGAACGGTGATCTTCTTATGAAGCGCCTTAGCACCATCGGCTACACCTTGCCTAAAGCCCGCCTCGAACAAGTCAATAATGGCTGATTTGGCACCACCGATAAAGCCGACTTTGTTGGTCTTAGTTGTGTAAGCTGCAGCTAAACCGCCGAGATAGGAAGCTTCATTACTCTTGAAGGTGACAGAAGCAACATTCTTTTGACCATTAACTACACTGTCGACGATTACGAAGTTCTTCTTAGGATTCTTCTTGGCAGCCTGACTAACTGCTTGTTGTAGTTCGAAGCCGACACCGAAGATGGTTTGATAACCAGCCTTAGAAGCTTGGTCGAAGTTGGGAACGAAATCGGAAGGACCACTTGATTGGAAGTATTGATAACCGCCCTTGCCTTGCTTTAAGCCATGTTCTTTACCGTAAGCTTTAAATCCAGCCCACGCAGCTTGGTTAAAGGAATGGTCGTCAACACCGTTTTGGTCGGTGATTAAGGCAATACCGTGTTTGGTATCCTTGTTAGTTGAAGCACCTTGCTTCTTGCCCGAACAAGCGGTTAAGGCTAAACCTGCCGCAAATACAATCGCACCAACTGATAAAATCTTTTTGAACTTTGAGTTCATTTCTACCTCCAGAATTGATATTATTTTAAGAATGATTCGATTAAAATGATAAATTAATGTACGTGTTATGTCAATATAAAACTTAAAATAAGCAAATTATGTATATATATAGTGCAAAAAGCGAATAATATGTGATATACTGCTTTTAAAATTAATATTCTGAGAGGAAAAACTAAATGCAAAAGAAAATCGCAACCGGTAAGATCTATTTAGGTGGATCATTCAATCGAGAGATAGATCATGAACGAGTGGAAAGGGCAAAAGAAATATTGGCTAAGAATCCAACCATTGCCAAAGTACATTTTCCATTCGATTATGATTTTGTTGATCCGGAAGAGAAGAATCCAGAAATTGGTGGCCAAAGAAGCATGACCTGGCGAGTGGGTACTTTCCAAAATGACCTTAATGGGATAAACAGTGCCACTTGTGGCGTGTTTTTATATGACATGGATATCCTAGACGATGGTTGTGCGTTTGAAATTGGCTTCATGCGAGCAAATCATAAGCCAGTAGTGTTGGTGCCATTTACTGAACATCCGGAGAGACCGAAGAAGATGAACCTGATGATTGCGCAAGGCGTTACTGCGATTATTGATGGTAATACGGAGTTAGAAAAACTAGCTGAGTATGATTTCAATTGGACGCCTTATATTCCTGTGACAGGTTATGGCATTTATTAGAAAAAGTTAAAAGCATCCCGATGGGGATGCTTTTTTGTGTTAGATAAAAATTAAATTCATGATTTGCTACTGCAATATTGCAGATATGCCTGTTTTTGAGTCTTGAGATATTAAAATATAAAAGAGAAAATCTTTTAGTAATAAGGAGTTAGAAAATGGATTAAAAAAAGACTTTGTTTACTAGCATGGCTGCAATTACCTTGCTATCAGTTGGTACAACTGCAATTGCTGCTAATAGCAATGCAGAGGTGGTTGAAGCAAAAACTGTTTCTAGAAAGTTGAAACGTAATGCCGCTATTGACACTAGCCATGGTAAACGCACTCATAAGAAGTATTTGAAGAAGGGCATGAAAATCAAGATTTACGGTTATAAGACCATCAGGGGTAAGAAATATGCGCGTATTGGCAAGAACAAGTACGTTTTAGTTTCTAACTTGGCTTCGGCAAAGAAAAAAGCCGTGAAAAAAACTGATCAAAGTACTTCTAACAATTCTTCAGATACTACTGATGACGATATTGCACCGGTAGATCCAGCTAAGCTTGCTGTATACAAGGGTTGGTTGAAGAATAGAAAGAGTGGTAACTTGGTTGCTTTGAGAGAAACTAAAGCAGAATATGATGGCTCTTACGATGATGATGGACTTGAAATAATTCGCAAAGGTCGAGCTATCAAAATCCTTGATGATGACGATAATTGGGGAACTGACATTATTAACACCAAAACTGGTTTTAACCTTGAAATCAGTGGTACTATTGATGATTATGTTTATAATTTAGCCGACTTTGATTTTAAGGCTTATGATGGCAGTTACAAGAATAAGCTTAAGAATCTTAAGAAGTACACTAATGATGATGGTGATGCTGCTAAAATCTCATTTGTACCAACAACAAGTGTTGTTTCTCTTCCAGATGAAGAAGGAACCCAAACTTTAACTGCAGGTAAGAAAGTAACACTTTATAATCCAGACTTATTGATTAACGGTGACGGCGAATACGTGGTTGAAGCTAATAATAGTAAGGGTTATACATTCCAAGTTCCATATAACCAAATTACTGGTTGGAAGAGACCTTAATTTGAACTAGATATGAAAAAGCTCCGTGTAAAGCGAAGCTTTTTTATGTTATAGATTAATTTTTAGGACTCTATGTCAAAATCCAAAAAGAAAAGACTTGGCTTGGATTTTTTGTTTAGGCTACGTTTGAATATGCGCTAAAATTAATATGTTGACTAATGAATAATAAAATTTAGGAGAATTAGATGATTAACGGAGAAATTAAAAACAAAGTTGATTCTTTGTGGGATGATTTTGCCGCAGGTGGTTTAACTAATCCGCTGGAAGTTATTGAGCAGATTACTTATTTAATGTTCATTCATGATTTAGATAGTGCAGATAATGTGCATCGCCAAGAAAATGAAATGCTTGACCTTCCTTATGAGAGTATTTTCGATGGAAAGAAAGATATTGGTGGTCAAATAATTAATGTAACTGATTTAAAATGGTCAGTTTTTCATGATTTTCCTCCACAGAAGATGTTTGATCTAATGAATCATTTTGTCTTTCCTTTTAAAGAAAGCCAACCAATTATTGGATAAAGCTGGCTACAAGAAGAAAGGCAAATGGAGGGTTCAACCTAATGGCAAGCCTTTGAATATTCACTTGGCCGCAATGACAGGTTCAGCAGTGCAAGAGCCGATTATTCAGAATTATATTCAACAGTGGTATAAAATCGGCTTGCATGTCAGCTTAACTGGTGGCAGATTAATTGAGTTCAATTCCTTCTACGACAAACTGGACCACGATGATAAAAATGTCGATATGTTTATGGCAGCTTGGTCATTGTCGTCAGAGCCTTCACCAAGAGGGATGTACAGCGAAACTAACCCAATGAATGACTCTAGATTCGTTACCAAGGAAAACAATAAATTGCTTGATGAAATTGATTCTACTAAGGCATTCAATCACAAGTACCGGGTAGCAGCTTTTCATAAATGGCAACAATATATGAACGATGAAGCTTATATTGTACCAATGACTAACTCTTATGCGATTCAAGCTGTTAATAATAAGATCGTGAACTACTCGTTAAAACCAGCAGCTGCAAATAGTGTTTGGTACAAAGTAGGCTTTAGTAAGTAGTTAATTTCTTAACGTTAAAGATGGTGTTCGTTTGAATTATGAGACTGGTAATAGTCGAATAGAATAAAAAGAAAATGATTCAATACCACTCAAGGTACTGAATCATTTTTAATTTGCAATCAAAATTTTCCAAAGCGAACTGCTAGTGTACCAGTTCTGGGGCTGAATAGCCGCTAAGCTAGCTACAATGATGAAGATGCCACCAATGGCAATAGATAAGGCAAAGATGTAATTAACCATGGTGAACTGCGAACTTTCATTAATAGATTGGCGCAAAATATGGATAGCAAGTGCAACTAAAATCATCCCTATTGAGATACCGATTTGGTAAAAAACATACATCAACTTTTCCCCAGTCTTTTTAAATCTGTTAAATATTATATGATTTTTTGAATAATAAACAAAAATTAAAATTAAATTTGACTTATATTAATAAGTCTATGAGACTGTAAAATAGTTTGTGTAAGGATGAATGATTCCTTAAATTAATTTCTTAAAATATTAGAAAAAGGAGTTCCTTTCTCGTATGATTGGCTTGAACAAAAAACACATACAGAAAGAGGAACTCCTTCATGAATGATTTTACCAAAGATTTTGCTCAAGCTCTATTCAATCAAGACAAAATTAATGATTTATTGCGTAAAGAACTACAACAGGCAGTTAATGACTTGTTAGAAGCTGAATTAACTGCCTTTCTAGGTTATGATCCTTAT
>NZ_NFKZ01000017.1:0-35220 GCF_002160635.1 Lactobacillus gallinarum | reverse complement strand
TATCATGCCCTAAATCAGATATTTAACTCGATTCTCCGGGAGCCATTTCCCGATTAGGCCTGTATTTCAAAATAAAATTGCTTAAAATCGTTGATAACACTTGACTTAGAGTAGAAAAGTATCAGTATCCATTAGTTCACCTTTTATTTAATTAATTGATCAAATTTATTATACTCTTCTAACTTATTAAAAAACTATTTTAGTAAGCTTGTTTGTCTTGAACTAATTTCTAAACAAATTGGCCTGCTTATTAAAAAAATAAAACCAAATACCTTATGATACTTGACTTTACGTAGAACCCCATCAACCTCAACCAAGGAGATTATCGGAGCTCCACTACATCTACGACTTAACAAACACATAAATTATACCAATAAACATTATGCGATTCATGCAACATAAAAATTCTAGTCTCACATCAACAAGGCTAGAATTCTTCATTAGCGCTCAATCTTTACCTAGCCTCTCTTGCTCTAACTTCCCATAAAAATGAGAAAAGCATCACACACATAAGTGCATGATGCTTAAAACCTGAATCAACTTAGCACGAAGCCCTGTTGACCAACGTCATTAGCGCTGATTCCTTATATCTTATTATACATAATTTTGCCGCCCACCGCCAACGTCCTACAGATCTGGTAGCGTTACTGTGGGATGCAGTGTGAAGTTATTCTGCTTCATAGCATTTGGCGCATCTTGAGGTGAAGTATTACCCCACACAATAGCGTTGCGTAATACCGTATCTTTCATTTTCGCTTGTATTTCATCAAGAGTATCCTTATTAACCTTGATGTATTCGGCCAAAGCCAATCGATAAAGAGCAATGAGCTGTGCTACGTATGCATTAGCATGCTTCATGAATGATGAATTATTGGGATCTTCCCAGTATGAATCGGCGATATTTGCTTTAGCAAATTCCTTCTTAGAAGCTTTAAAAGAATCTATATTTAATACAAAAACAGTATTTACCTTACTTTGATCAGATCTGGGAGTTTCAATTACTTGTTTAATGGGCAAGGCACCAATACAACGCTACTCATCTAATATACAATTAATACAATATGCCAATGCATCATAATCCATAAAAACAGTATCCCGAGGAATACTATTTTTAGGTTGATATGTAATCCCCTGAGTTTTTAAAGGTATTAGTCTCTCCTGCCATAATTTCTTATCAGAAATTACCACTTTACGTAAGTTCTCATCAACATATGCATCCAAATAATTTTTAAATACTTTTTTAGCAAAGTCTTTTAAATTGTTCCATGCAGTTTTTATTTCTGTTGTTATATCTAGTTCATATCCCCACTCATTAATTCTCTCCCTATCCTGGCGACTTAAACCATGAGTATCCATTTCGTCAGCATTAATTTTTACACGAAGAGTAGAGTGAAATCTTTGCTTGGGATCAGCTTCATTACTCATATCCGTATGCATTTTCACTCCTGACATTGGAATACTGGTATGCATAGCATAATCTCGAAGAACTTTCATATTCTTTTCCGTATTTTTATTTTGTAAATCGATAATTGAATCAGAAATATTTGCATTTTTGTGATTACGCTGAAAGCTTTTACAATTGTCTACAAACATTCTATGCATAAGTATGTAAGCTGTTATACTGCTTTCTGTTAAGTTGAAAACGGTGTTAGAGTCTATTTTCCCAGTATCATATTGTGTTGTTAGGTCTCGTAATAAAGAAAACTGTAAATTTACATTTCGATATGCTCGATACAAATCTTGGATTGGTAAAAAGATTTTTAATAATTTGCTATAGTTTTCGAACTTTTCTTTATTTATTTGTTGAATAACACCAAAGGTATTAACTTGAACAAAAGCATAGCCTTCAAAAATTTTAATCATTCCTCCCTAATCACCTTCTATACTCAATATTTTTCAGTTATACCGCTTATTTATGTAATAGTTGCATAACTCCACTAATAATTTAAACAATGATCGCATGGTAGCAATTAGCTCTTCCGTTTTGGGTTCACTTGGATTATCAATATCAAGCAATAACTGAGCTGCTGCATGAGAAAGTGGATTATCGTTTCTTAGGTCATTCGCCTTTGAGATTATCTCATCTGTTTCATTTTGCTTATTCAAAATACGATAAACTTTTTGCAGTTGCTGTTTCTTATAATACCCACTATAAATAGATCCTTTTCCTTTTCTTCCTCTCCTCTTCGTTCTTTTTCTTTTATTCTCATCAAAATAGAAATCAATATTTGCAGTTGTTCTATCAAAATAATTTTTAAAAAATGCATAACTTGTTAGTATGTTGTTCTTAGAATATTCTATTATCGATTCAAAATACAAATAGTAGGAGATCCAACCTGAAGTAATATCGGCGTCAGTAACTGTAATTAAATTATTTATAGCAACACTTTCAAACTGAGATTTAAAATTACCAGTATAATCATAATCTAAGTAGGTAGCCAAATTATGATCAATATTGTAAATATGTGAGTAAAAGTTTCTAAATGAGGTTCTTCTATGAGTCAAATAAGTTATTGCCATAACTAAATCATAAAATGTCCATTCTTCAGCTTTTTTCTTCCCTAACATACTTAAAATAGGCTTTATTAGTTTACCGTCCTTAGTATTCAAGAACATAATGAATAATCTTTTGGGATCTACCCAAAAGAAGTCATCATATGCTATCAACTTTGAAAGTTCACTTAATATATAAGGATCTTGATATACAGAAGTTGCCCCTGAATTTATCTTTTTATCGTAAATTATTTTATTAAACAACTCATCTGGAACTAAATTACTATCACTTTTAAATGAACTATCAATTATCTTTTTATATTCTTTATAATCTAATTCATTATCAGCTAAAAGATCATTCAAAGATTTTAAAAATTGAAGAAATCTGTCTCCAATATTATTTAAGTTCAAATCAGAATCATCAACAATTTCAATTTGATCTTCACCATAAAAAGAGGTTTTAATTTCATTTTCTAATTCATCTGATCGTAAAAATTTAGTTTTCTCACTATTTATTGCTAAATCCTCTTTCTTTAAATATGAAGAATATTTATTTCTAATTTTATGAAAGCTTCTTATATCAAATTCATTTGAAAAAATATATAAATCATCAACATATCGTACTATTTTAAAATCTGCAATATTTAAATTGTTAGTTAAATAATCTACAAGTCTATTATCACTATCATTTAAATAAACGACTGTTGCCAAATAGGAACTTGCAATACTATTTTCAACTAATGGAAATCTTCCCTTTCCACAATATTGTAAAAATTCTTTATATATTTTTAGTTGATTTAATTGAACACTATCATTACAATTCACTTTTATTTTTTCTATCAATTTATCAACGTTAATATTAACAAAAAAACTAGAAATATCTGTTTTTATGAAATAATCATATTTTGTCGCACATCTTTTACATTCACGATAAAAATAACTATATTCTTTACTATATTTGGCATTCATTGAACTATAATTACCTGAATAATAAGTTGCAATCTGAGTACTCCTAGTATTTTGATATTTCAACGAAATTTCTTTTCCTATAGCTTGAAGAACTAAGAATAATATTGGTGATAATAGTGTTGCATCCCGAAAACTACCATCCTTTTTTAAGAGATAGTTATCTGTAATCCTCATAACATCAGTAAACTGTACTATTGCTCCATTTTTTATATATTTACTATAAAATTTATCATTCATGAGATATTGCTTATCATTCCAAGTCATTTTAGAAAATGGATAAAATTGTAAGTAATTTCTTAATGATCCCGAACTAATCTTAAAATACATGTTACATGTATCCTTCCAAACCTTTTTAGAAATATGAAATAAATAGTTTGTAGTATCTTCCATTTTTCGCTCTATATATCTTTGTCACTAAAAAACTCCATTAACCTCACTTAGAGATTAACGGAGTTTTACAACATTTATAGCAATTTAATTATATCAATATCATATATTTTTATGTATCAAAAAAGCACCCCAAAGGGATGCTTCCTTAAAATCTTACTTATTCAATTCATCAAAGAAACCTTGCTTCTTCAAGATCTCTAAATAGCGGTGAACCGCATCGGCCCACAAAGGCAATGGCTTAAAGCCATTTTCAACTAATTTACTCTTATCTAAACGTGAGTTGAATGGACGAACTGCTTTGGACAAACCATATTCGGCAGTGGTAACTGGCGTTACCTTGGTGTCGTAACCAGCTTGACGGTAGATTTCCTTAGTAAAATCGTACCAGGAAATGTAACCAGTCTTAGTGCCGTTTTCGTCATGGCCGCTAGCCGTATCAGACAATTCTGAGTTGGTTGCGTGGTAGTAACCGTACTTGTCGGTTTCGATCATGTCGACAAGCAAGCGAGCCAAGTCAAAGGTGTAAGTTGGCGTACCGATTTGATCATCAACAACCTTAACTTCATCGTGGTTAGAACCAACCGTGAGCATAGTCTTGATAAAGTTATGACCGTTAACACCGAATACCCAAGCGATACGCACGATAAAGTATTTGTCCAAAGTATCGGCAACAGCCTTTTCGCCGCCTAACTTTGTTTCACCATAAACGTTCAATGGCTTGTAATCCTTGAAGTCAGGTTCCCATGGCTTGGTGCCTTGACCGTCAAATACATAATCGGTTGAAAGGTAAACCATTGGTACGTCTAACTTTTTGGCAGCATTAGCAATGTTTTGCGTACCGCCAACGTTAACCATCCGGACAGCTTCAACCTTGTCATCATCTTCAGCCATATCAACAGCAGTCCAAGCAGCACAGTGAACAATCACATCTGGATTTACTTCAGTGATTACCTTGTCAACTGCATCTGCATCGGTGATGTCTAAAGAAACGTATGGCATCTTGGTAACAGCACTGCCGTCTTCAACGCCACTGTATTCAGGAGCAAGGTCTGAGCCAACGCCTTCATAGCCACGCTTAGCCAATTCATTCATCACGTCATGGCCCAGTTGACCATTAACTCCAGTTACAAAAACTTTCATTAAACTACCTCACTAATTAAAACTTAAAGGTATCTTTCAAACCTTTCCATTCTTGGTCACGTTCTGCCATGTTCAACTTAGTACCATCGTCTAAAGTGTAGCCTTCAGCACTAGCGCTACCTGGGTAATCGCCCTTAACGTGTGGCCACTTAATACCAATTTCAGGATCGTTCCAAGCCATACCACCTTCATCGTTTGGGTGCCAGAAGTCGTTAACCTTGTAGCAGAATTCAGCAACATCACTCAATACAAGAAAGCCATGTGCAAAACCTTGTGGAATCAAGAATTGCTTCTTGTTTTCTGCAGTTAATTCAACACCGTACCACTTGCCGTAAGTCTTTGATTCACTTCTAAGATCAACGGCCACGTCAAATACGCTACCACGTACAGCACGAACTAACTTAACTTGTGGGTAATGCTTTTGGAAGTGCAAGCCACGAAGAACACCCTTAGTTGAACTTGATTGGTTGTCTTGCACGAAGTTAATGCTAAAGCCGGCTTCCATCATGTCTCTTTGGTTAAAAGTTTCCATGAAGTAACCACGATCATCACCGTGAACAGTTGGGGTGATAACTGCTAAACCTTCAATGCCACCAACATTCTTTTCAACTTTAATTTGTCCCATTATAATCTTTTCTCCCTATTTAAAAACTAATAACGTAACTTACCTTCAGCAACAGACTTCAAGTGTTGGCCGTAAGGACTCTTGCCGTAATGCTTTGCAGCTTCAAGCAATTGATCCTTATCAATCCACTTGTGGATATATGCAATTTCTTCAGGAGCTGAAATTGCTACACTTTGACGTTCTTCAGTCATCTTAACGAAGTTACTTGCATCTACCAAGCTTTGCATTGTACCAGTATCAAGCCAAGCATAACCACGACCAAGAAGTTGAACGTTCAAGTTGTCTTCATTCAAGTACATTTCATTCAAGCTGGTGATTTCTACTTCACCACGAGCACTTGGTTTAACTTGTGCAGCCTTTTCACTAACACCAGCTGGGTAGAAGTAAAGACCCGTTACAGCGTAGTTACTCTTAGGATGTGCTGGCTTTTCTTCAATAGAAATTGCCTTGCCATTCTTATCAAAATCAACCACACCAAAACGTTCTGGATCGTTAACGTAATAGCCAAAGACGGTTGCCTTGCCTTTTTGTGCATCAGCAGTTGCATCCTTAAGCAACTTAGTAAATCCATTGCCGTAAAAGATATTGTCGCCTAAAATCATGGCACAAGGTTCACCATTAATGAAGTCTTTACCTAAAGTAAATGCTTGAGCCAAGCCATCTGGAATAGGTTGAACTTTGTAAGACAACTTAACGCCAAATTGTGAACCATCGCCAAGTAATTCCTTGAAGCGTGGTGTGTCTGCTGGCGTAGAAATGATCAAAATATCCTTAATCCCTGCAAGCATGAGAGTTGATAAAGGATAATAAATCATCGGTTTGTCATAGACAGGCAATAATTGCTTACTGGTTACTAAAGTTAATGGATAAAGACGAGTGCCTGAACCACCCGCTAAAATAATGCCCTTCATTTTTTAGTCCTTGTCTAAAACCTTTCTGTTGCCATACATTTCTTCGTAGTAGTTTTGGTAATCGCCAGAAATGATATTTTCCCACCATTCTTTGTTATCGAGATACCATTGAATGGTCTTCTTGATACCGTCTTTGAACATGGTTTCTGGAAGCCAGCCAAGTTCATTGTGGATCTTGTCTGGATCGATTGCATAACGACGATCGTGACCCTTACGGTCAGTAACGTGTTCAATTAATGAGTATGGCTTATCTAAGTAATCACAGATGAGCTTAACGATGTCGATGTTATGCATTTCGTTGTGACCACCGATGTTGTAGATTTCACCTGGCTTACCCTTTTCCAAAATTAGATTGATTGCCTTGCAGTGATCTTCAACGTAGAGCCAGTCACGGACGTTTTCACCGTCACCGTAAACTGGAAGTTTTTCGTTGTTCAAAGCTCTTTGAATCATCAATGGAATCAATTTTTCTGGGAATTGATATGGTCCATAGTTGTTAGAACAACGTGAAATAGTTACTGGCAAGCCATAGGTTCTGCCGTACGCACCGACAAGCAAATCGGCACTAGCCTTACTTGATGAGTATGGGCTTGAAGTGTGAAGTGGGGTGTCTTCGTGGAAGAAGAGATCTGGACGATCAAGTGGCAAATCGCCGTAAACTTCGTCAGTTGATACTTGGTGGAAACGTTTGATGCCGTACTTGCGACATGCATCCATCAAGACTGAAGTACCAATAATGTTGGTTTCAAGGAAAATTTCTGGATTTTCGATTGAACGGTCAACATGGCTTTCTGCAGCGAAGTTAACGACTACATCTGGCTTTTCTTCTTCGAATAACTTGTAAACACCACCGCGATCGCGGATGTCTAACTTAACGAACTTGAAGTGAGGGTCGTCCATTACGCTCTTCAAGGTAGATAAGTTACCTGCGTAAGTTAAACTATCCAAACAAATAATGTCATAATCAGGATGCTTCTTCATCATATAGAAGATGAAGTTAGAACCGATAAAACCGGCTCCTCCAGTAACGATAACTTTCATATAATTCCTCCGACTTAATACTTTGATTCATCTAGATTGTACAACCTTACGTTACGTCACTTTCAAGAGTAAAAAGAAAAAACACTCATTAAAAAATGGGTGTCTAGGGACCACTGTCCCGCACAAATTTAATAAAGGAGTTTTTCTCCCAGTAACTATTATTATGGAACAGATTTAATTAAATTAGAAAAATATCTGCATCCCTCACAATTTAACATTTATACTCAACCAACTAGAATAAACGATAAGATAAAAACAGTTGCTCTTTAGCAATGGCTGCTTTATCACACGTTAAAAAGTCTCTCATTACTCTTTAGTAGTGTTGAGACTTTTTGCTTGGTTTAATTTCCATTCATTACAGTTTTTCTTCCATATTTTTCAATTTCATTATTTTATCTACTTGTTCTTGTTCACTAGTCTTTTCTAGCTTATATACTGTAGACTTGCCATTTCCTTCTGAAATTAAAATCTTTTCATCTATTAGATGATTTAGTCTTTTTCTTACAGTACTGTTGCTTCCAAATTTATCATTCATATCCTTAAACATCTGGGAGAAACTAAATTCAGATTTTTGAATAGCATAATCAATAATAAATTTTTCAGTTGGATCCAAAACCATCTCATCATCAATTTTGGTTCGTATATCTATTTTCCAAATTCTTATCTTAGTGATTTTATTAGTTGCATCAATTTCGATTTCTGGTTCCATCAAATGATTTCTGCTAGCAGCTCTTAAAATTCTAGGTCCTCCACTAGCTCTCTTTTCTGAAATACCGATCCTTCTAAATAAAGTAGCAATTTCTGAATTTCTTACTTCTGACTTTTGACCACGCAAAAATGATTCTCTGCTAACTCTCATATCACCTGGATTAGTAAATTCCCAATAACTTGGACGATCTTCAATTTGAATTGCTATTGTTCCATCGTAATAAGCGTGCATCAAGCAATTAACCAGCGCTTCCTTTGCAGCAGATCTTAAATCGGCAACATAGCTTCCTCTTGTCAAATCCTCATCTTGAACATATTTGTCATTAATATTAGAAGTGATCTTAGGCAAAACTATATTATAAAATGAATAAATATTCATTTCTGGATAATTCATGTCCCCTGCTGAAACACGATCAACCCAATCGGTATCGCCGTCTTTAGCATACCTTGTATAGTCTAATTGAAACCTAGGGAATCTATCCATTATTGACATAAACTTGCCAAAAAATAGCAACCCACCTTCTGTTAATTTACGTTCTTTACTTGAAGAACGTCTATCGCGTCTCAATACCCCAATATCTGTTAAAAGTTCATAATCTGACTTTGATATACTATCCGCATCTTCTACTTTTTCTAACTTTTTACGATAGTCATTAATATCTTCTAGATTCAAATCACTATCCCAATCAAAGTTTTCAAGCAATCTAGTGTCAACTTGATCTTGGCTTTCAGCATATAAATACTTTAGTTGATCATGTGTTGCTAAACGATCACCATCATCGGTTCTCATATAAGTCTTATCCTTAAAAGTAATTGGCTTATCAGAAAATTGGGCTGGATATATCTTTATTTGAATTAATGTTTTGCCATTAAACTTAGTAACTTTAACATCAGAATCTTGAATTACAGGCTTATTGATTACATTCGGATTGTTATTGCTATTAAACAATTCTTTTATTACATCATCAGGTTGATCAACGCCTACAATCTTATAATGATGTGATTGGGGTTCATCTACACCTAATACAATAAGGCCACCATCTGTATTAGAAAATGAGCTTACTGTTTCCCATATATTTTGAGGTAATTTCCAACTTGCTGTTTTGAATTCCAAATGCAAGCCTTCTTTTGGAATTGTAAATTCAAGAGTACCTACATCTTTAACAAAATTAATAAAATCCATAAATTCACCATAAAAGTAAAAGAAAGAAAAAAGAAAGGGATGCCGTTATATCAACATTTACAGCTAATCTTTTTCTTATTTAAAAAGAAAAAGAAAAGAATTGACATTTCTGCATATTTGTGATATGCATCAATTCATTATAAAAAGTCTTATACTCTAATCTGTATCTATATTTCCCTATTAGAATCATTATCAGCTCTAATAATTATACCTTGAAATTTACAAACGCCCAAATTAGTAAAAATTAGGATCTCATAATACATAATCAGCAGTTCAATTATTTTCTAGCAGTAAAAAAGCCAGCATCCTTGGTAATGTAAAAACCGTCTTCAACTTTCTGCTCAACATATTGTTTAAATTCTTGATAGTGGTTGAGCAAAATTTCATTCTGGTTGCCGTGACAGGACAAGATGTATGAAATAATCGGCGTTGCTTCGGAGATTTCGATGGCATCGTGGTACTTCTTGCAGGTGACGTCACTGAAAAACTTGCTCAAGATCTGCTTGCCGTTGTATAAGCCGAAACGTTCATACAAATTGGTGGATGATAAAACGATGTTGGAATTGAAGCTCTGGACTAGATCCGTGATCTCGCGCATGTGGCGCTTGGAGTATGTGCTGCATACGAGGGATGCACCAGGCTTGAGCACGCGACGAATCTCCGACAGCGCCTTAGAAATATCATCACAGTAAAACAGCATATGATTGGCAATCACCAAGTCAAAAGTATCATCAGCAAAAGGAATCTTCTGCGCATCGATCACAGCATATTGAAATTCAGGCTTATCGCCAATCTCATTCTTGGCATCAGCTAACATCCCTTCCGAGATATCTGACAAAATAATATTCACACCAGCTGACACCTGATCGATATTCTGTGACCATAACGCACCATTACCTGCACCAAGTTCAAGTACCTTCATCCCCGACTTAAGGTGTAAGTTACTAAATAGCCATGGGAACCAGCCTTCCTTATTAACAGAATAATCACGGTGCAAACGAATACGGGCAGAAATATTCGTAGCGTTCTTATACTGCATACTGAGCGATTGATTCATTGAAGTTAAATGAATTAAGTTAAGCATCTTTGACCAATCAACTTGATCGTTGCAATCTAGTGCCTGACTGGTTGAGTCGATGGCATTCACCACATTCTTCATTTCTTCAAGGCGTTCCTCAGCAAGACGCTTTTGAATCTGGAGTGAATTGCGGAGTAATTGCTTATCCCCTGATCCAATCGTCATTTCACGAATATCGCTGAGTGAAAAACCAAGATACTTTAATAGCAGAATCTGTTGCAACTTGGCAAAATCTTGGTCTGTATATAGCCGTGCACCACCTTTAGTGTGCGTTGCTGGCTTTAATAAATTCTTCTGATCATAATAGCGAATTGTGCGAATCGAAACATGCGCCTTATTCGCAAATTCACCACTTGTGTAGTATTGGGACATGGTATGACATCCTTTGCATGTAAGTTTATACAATTATTTTAGAGATTAAATATTTGCTTAAAAATAAAAGTTCCTTAAAATCAATAAAGATTTCAGGGAAATAAAAATATCTATCATTTAATCGGCATAAATTTTTTTACCCATTAATTTTTTTGCTCTGTTTAGTAATATATTCTTTCATTGCTTTTTTAGTTTTGGAGCTTTTCAAATTGCGACTGATCATTTTTTCAAGAATACATTCACTCCAATAAAAGTCTTTAAAAAGATATCTAAAAAATTCAGAAATATAACTACATAACAATGTATAATTCAAATACATCAATATCCAAGAGAACGTAAAATAGTTTGTGTAAGGATGGATAATTCCTTAAATTAATTTCTTGAAACATTAGAAAAAGGAGTTCCTTTCTCGTATGATTGACTTGAACAAAAATATGGCTCAAGCTCTATTCAATCAAGATAAAATAAAGGATTTATTGCGTAAAGAACTCCAACAAGCAGTTAATGATCTATTAGAAGCTGAATTAACCGCATTTTTAGGTTATGATCCTTATGATAGAGCTGGTTGGAATACTGGTAATTCTCGCAATGGTGCTTATTTCCGTAAAGTTGATACACAATTTGGCAAGATTGAAGTTCAGGTTCCTAGAGATCGAAACGGCATGTTTCACCAGCACACTTTACCTGACTACAAGCAGTACTCTGATGTCTTAGAAAGTATGATCATCAAGCTATATTCCAAAGGCGTAACCACCAGAGAAATAGCCGATTTAATTGAAAAGATGTACGACAGTCACTACAGCCCAGCTCAGGTATCTAACATCTCCAAGCAGATGATTCCAAAAGTCGAGGCCTATCATCAACGCAAGCTTAGCGATAAGTTCTTCTGTATTTATTTGGACACAACCTACATTCCCTTGCGTCGAATAACTTTTGATCGTGAAGCAGTTTATATTGCCATTGGTATCAAACCTAATGGTCACAAGGAAGTCATCGATTACCGTATTGCTCCTAGCGAAAACGTCGAGAATTGGACGGAAATGCTTCAAGACATGAAGTCTCGCGGTCTAGGGCGGATTGAGCTCTTTCTTTCAGATGGCGTTGTGGGCATGAAGACGGTACTGGAAAAGACATATCCCCAAGCTCATTTTCAACGCTGTCTGATACATGTTATGCGCAATATCTGCTCTAAAGTACGCATAAATGATCGTGAAATGATTATGAATGAATTCAAGCAAATCCATCAACAGCCAAATAAAGAAGCTGCTATTAATGTCTTACACGCTTTCTATGACAAATGGAACAAAGCCTATAATCATGTCATCAAAAATCTCAAAGAGATTGAGCCAGATCTGCTAGTTTTTTATAGCTATCCTAAACAAATCAGAGCCTCAATTTACTCCACCAATATGATTGAATCCCTTAATAACGTTATTAAGCGTAAAACTAACCCTAAAGCAGAGTTTCCAACTGAGCAGTCGCTAGATACTTTTATTGGGGTTCAGGCGATGAACTACAACGAACGCTATTTCAATCGAATCCACAAAAGATTTGGTCAGGTTCAAGACACATTAGAATCCTACTTTGATTAAATAAAAGATTAAGAAATCAATCTACGAGAAAAATCTATTTACACAAAAAATTTGACAGTTTTTTATTATTAATATAATAAAAATATTACTTTTTTAAATCATTATCTTTATCGAAAATATTTAATCGAATTTTTTCCCACTTATGTTTTTTCCAATCAAATAAAACTATTCTGCAAATAAATAAAACGGAAATGAAAATGCCTAATAAAATTAGAACGGAAAACCAGCTATAAACTGCTTGATACACTACTCCAAACAATATAATCAATACAGAACTTGCGATAAATAATCCTGCTTTATTTTGCAAAATAATAAAAGTTCTATTTTGTAATTTCTGCAGTCCGCCAAATAAAGCACATAGTATGATATAAATTGCTAAGATATAAAAGCCAGCTAAAATTATTGCATTCCCTATTCCACGATTAGAATTAACTGTAGAAAGTGTCTTTCCAAAGATATTTCCTAATAATTGCAATCCACCAAATGTTGCAAAAGTAATAGCAGTAAAAATACCTAATATTGTGATAAAATCTGTATATATTTTATCTTTAATGTCTTTTACAGTATTTAAACCTTTTTCTGCATCACTTAGAGTTTTATCAATATACTGTCGCTGCTGTACTGCTAAATTTATATTTCTTAAAGTATCATTTTCTATTTTTATAAAGTCTTGGGGATCTGCTTTTTCAAGCTTCACCGTATCAAGCTTTTCTTTAACATACTTTTCAATATCTAGAACTTTTTCTGGGGACATACTATATATCTTATGAGTTATTTTCTCATAAGGGATGCTCCATTCACCCTTCAAGCCTGTCATAGCAGTTTCAATTACATTAGATAATTGTTTAGTTTCTTCTTTACTTAAAGATCCCTCTTCAAAAAGTAATTCACAAAAAGTATTATTTAAAAGTTCCCTTGTCTTATCTGTATCCATTAATCTTCCCAAAATCTGTGATTAGGCTGACTATAATATTCTTTAGTTATACTGTCGTCATATTGATAATCAGTCTTATTCTTCCATTGTGGTTCTAAATGTGACCTTCTTACTAAATCGAAGGGACCAAATTTCAAGAAATTACCTATGTTATTATCTATAAAATCACGACTATTTTTATCAAGATCATTTACATTAAATTCATTTACTGTAGTACCAAAATACCCATTATTATAAGTTAAAATAGTATGTTTTCTAGGCTTAGTTATATCATTAGCACCATTATATGAATATTCGCTATAAACGCTATGAATAACCGGACCATAGTCCCATTTTTCAAATTTTTTATCTTCAATTAAAGGCGTACCTTTTTCAACAAGATGAACTGCATTCAAAAAATACATTACTTTCTGTAATTTTAAATTTGAAATTGGTCTTTGTAGTTGATTTGCCTTCCAAATTATATAATCAGCTACATTCATTGCCCTAGCCATAATGATTACTCCTTATAAATACCTCTATTACTACACTCATTATAAACAATTTAATACTTGAATTATAATTTTTATGCTTTAACTACCACTTTTTCTATCATTATTCAAATAATAAAAACTTCAGTCTATAAAGACTGAAACTAAACTAATTATTCAAAACAATATATACCACTTTTTTCAGCTATCACCGTATTACTTGCTAAATCTTCCCATCACTATATTAACTGGTATCATAAGCACCTTATCAATCAAACAGCAGCAAAGAACCACGAATATTGCTAAAATAATACCAACTATAGGTAACCATACTGAATCTTGAAATAGAGCTATATTAATTAATTTCTTATTGAAATACATTGCAAACAAAGAATTAACAGTTATTAGATATGAAGCTAAAACAGATGAAGCTAAAAAATTAATTTTAGAACTATAAAATTGGTGGAAATTAAGCACTAACAAGAAAATACCAACAGCAGAGATTAAAGGAAGAATTCCAAAATTAAATCTCTCCATTTTACCTAATCCCTGTAAGCGTCATATAACCGAGTATCTTTTTTAGTCCGTATTTTTCAGGTATTCTAATCTCATCAATTTAATGGAAGTTAAGAATATAATCGAAAAACAACAACCCATTGTGGCACTTGGCCACTCTTCTAAACCTAAGAAGGCTCGTCCACCACGCAATAATCTGTTGCTTAGTTTAAAGAAGAATGACTTAGAACTGAACTTCTACAGTAGTTTAGATACTGAAATTATGAATAAGCTGCTTGAGAAAGTCTTGCCATGATTAAGCTCAGTGACTTAGGGCAAGTCTATATCGTTTGCGGCAAGACGGATCTGCGTAAAGGCATTGATGGACTAGCAACTTTAGTCAAAGAACAGTTTGAACTTGATCCTTTTGGCGGCAAAGTCTTCCTCTTTTGCGGCGGAAGCAAGGACCGCTTCAAAGCCCTTTATTGGGACGGACAAGGTTTTTGGCTGCTCTACAAAAGATTTGAAAATGGAAAATTGAACTGGCCCAGGAATCAAAATGAAGTTCAAGCTTTATCTTCTGAGCAGGTCGACTGGCTAATGAAGGGCTTCGCAATCAATCCAAAAATAAAGAACACGAAAGCGTGCGAATTCTACTAACACTTGACATCGCACGCTTTTTTGATATTCTTTTAACTAATAAATTTAGGAGGAAGTTTAACTCATGTCACAAGAAAATTTGGAAAAGATTATTGCACAACAAGCAACTACTATTCAAAACTTAACTGATGAAATCAAGCTCCTCCGTGAACAAGTAGCTTACTTAACGCAAAAACGTTATGGCAAATCTTCAGAACAAATGCCTTTAAATGGACAAACAAGTCTCTTTGATGAACCTGATGCTCAAGATGACGGAGAACGTCCCCGACGCCGCCGTTCAGACTATTACTTATAAAAGACAAGCTCACAAACGAAAGCGTGCTGACTTACTAGCTGCCCTTCCAGCTGAAGAGGTTCACCATGAATTAGGCGACAAGTATTGTCCTGATTGTCATCATGAACTGATTGAGATAGGCAAGCAGTCAGTTCGCCAAGAATTATTGTTTATCCCAGCTCAACTTAAAAGGCTAGATCATGTCCAACACGCTTACAAATGTAAGTACTGCAGTCGAAGAAATCTTAGCGACAAGATCATTAAAGCTGCAGTACCTAAAGCTCCCCTAAACCATGGTCTAGGTTCAGCTTCACTCATCGCTCATTCACTTTATCAAAAATATGAAATGAAGGTGCCGGACTATCGCCAAGAAAGCGACTGGAAGAAGATGGGACTAGAAGTTTCAAGACAGATGTTAAATTATTGGGATTTGAAAAGCAGTCAATACTACTTTAAACCAGTGTATGATCTGCTTAAGCAAAAGCTGTTAATGCGGCCAATTTTACATGCCGATGAAACTTATTATACAGTCTTAGAAAGTAAAACAATCAAGACTTACTATTGGGTCTTCCTTTCAGGCAAACATGATCAATACGGGATTACACTCTATCATCATGATCCTTCTCGGAGTGGCAAGGTTGCCTTAAACTTTTTAGGAAACTATCCCGGTTATTTGCACTGTGATATGTGGCAGGCTTATGAGCAATTGCCGAAAGCAACTTTAGTTGGCTGCTGGGCTCATGTTAGAAGAAAGTTTCACGAAGCCGTACCACAACAGGCTTCTGGAAAGTCCCTTGCCCAAAAAGGACTCAACTACTGCAATCGCATGTTTTACTTAGAACAAACCTGGGAGAATTTGAGCAAACAAGAACGTTACCAGCTAAGACAAGCAAAGCTCAAGCCTCTGATGCAAGAGTTCTTCAACTGGTGTGAGAAAAATAAAATCACCGTTTTGCCAGGCTCTAAATTGGGAAGAGCCATTAATTATACCCTCAAGCATCAAGCTACTTTTGAGCATGTCTTGCTTGATGGCAATTTAGAATTATCTAACAATAAGGCCGAACGCGCTGTAAAATCACTCGTCATGGGCCGGAAGAATTGGTTATTTTCTCAAAGTTTTGAGGGTGCTACTGCAAGTGGCTTTATTCTAAGCTTAATTGAAACTGCCAAGAGAAATGGCCTTGATCCTGAAAAGTACTTGAATTATTTGCTTCAGAAATTACCGAATGAAGAGATTCTGGATTCGGAAACCCTTGAAGCTTATTTACCGTGGCAAGAGAAGATCCAGATAAATTGTAAATAAAAGAACTTAAATAACCGTCTCAGTATAACAGTAACTAGGACGGTTTTTAAGTACACTATTTTATTTGACGCTTACAGAAGATCCAGATAAATTGTAAATAAAAGAACTTAAATAACCGTCTCAGTATAACAGTAACTAGGACGGTTTTTAAGTACACTATTTTATTTGACGCTTACAAAACTCCATCAATCTCCTCAGAGATTAACAGAGTTTTTACACAATTAGAACTTTTACACCATATAACTCCAAAACTTCCATTGTGTTTTAATCTTAATCCACTTGTACAATAAATAGAATATATATGAACTAACTACAATAAATACAAATCCTATTAAATTAATTCCCAGGAATTTAATATTAGTAATATGCATGAACTTGCCCCATATTACTAATCCCCATTGCTGTGCGCAATAAAGAAAAGTACTAAAATTTCTAATATTAATTATGTTGCCTATGTTTGGTTGCCATCTAATAGCGACAAGACTACCAGCTAAGGCCGTTGGTGCCGTAGTAAATACTTCTTCAGAATTAATTATGCCGCCTGATATTTTAATTACAAAGTTTTCAATTAAAAACAAGACCAATAATGCCCCAAATATCCAGAGGTATCGTTTAAAGGAATAATCATTAATCTTATCTTTAAACTTAGCAAATAGCATCCCAATGTAAATATAAATCATTACTCTAGGGAAACCATATGTACCTAAGGTTGACCAGTGAGTTAAGTATCCATATCCATTGGCACAAATAAAGTAAAACTCAATAATTACACACAAGATACCTAAAATTATTAGATTTTTTCTTAATAGATAGAAAACGCCGATAAATATTGGTAATGCCATAAACATTGCAATTAAATACCAAGAAGGGCCCCATCCATTCGCATTAGACGGTACCGGATAAAAGAAATCAAAGATATACAGTAATACTGATTTAATGGTTATCGTCCCATTATTAATCATCATGAATTTTATTATTGCAAAAGGTATATAGAAAACTTCCCAAGTAAGGAACAACAACCCTAAACGCACAAGAAATTTCTTAATATAATTTTTTTGTTGAATACTACTACTTAATCTAAAATAATGTTTAAAAAAGAAGAAACTTGAAATTATCACAAAAAATGGGACACCCAAGCGTCCCAATATATCAAAGAATTTAATTTCTGTATGAATAGCGACAACTCCTAATGCCGCCGTTAATTTAAATACATCTATTCCCTTATACAATCTTGGGTTCACGTTATAAACCTCTTTCAAAAAATATTCTTAACTTTATTTAAAATACTTTTAGCTATCTCATTCTTTAATATAAGTAAAATAATGCCGTAAGTAATTACAGATAATATAATTGAAAAAATAGTTTTTATAATCATAGATTGGATAATACTATTGCATAATAAACATATTACGATTATTCCAATACACCCCACAGCCGATGTAATAAAATTTTTCCAAAAGTACTTTGATTTAAATACATCACTAACCAAATCTTTAGAAAAATAAAAATTTGAAATAAACATACTTGCTTCTGCCAATACAGTAGAAATAGCAGTTGCATTTTCATCCCACAAAGGTATAAAAACTAAATTAAATACGATATTTAAAATAGCACTTATAGTCATGCTTATTAATACATTTTTTTCTCGCTTAGCTGGTATTAAAACACAATCACTTAAGATCCAAGCTAAAATAGAAAAAATATAAGCGAAACAAAGGATTTGTAGTGAACTAACTGATCTTATGTAATTCGGTCCTGAAATCGTCAAGATAACTTCTTTTGCCAACATAAATAATCCTACAGAAGCAGGTAAAGCTAAAACTAATAACGTATTAGTTAACTTGGAAAGAATGTTTTTATATTCTCTAATCCTATGATTTCCAAATAACATAGCTAAACGTGGTATTGTAACAAGTAATAAAGCAGAAATTAGAGTTTTTACTACTCCATATACTTTAGAAGAGACGGCGTATATACCAACTATATAATTCGTTTTCATCAATCCTAATAATGTAATATCGGAATTGAGATAAATCATATTAGCAATACTTGATGCAAAAAGAATTAAAATAGGTACTATATGTTTTTTCCAATTAAAATTAAAGGTCAAATGAATATTACAATATTGGCGAGCATGTATAAAATTTAAAAAGTTAGAACCCACAGTTGAAAAAACCGTTATAGCTGCATATTTTAAATAATCTTGTTTTCCTTTTACAAAGACAAATAGTAAAACAATAGAAAGTATTTGAAAGAATATACTTCTAATAGTTATATACGTATAATCCTCATAAATTTGATAAATCCATTCAGTACCAATAGTAGTAAAAATGATCTGTAAGCTAAAAATTAAAATACATAATAAATAAACATGCAGTTGTGAGAAAAGTACTAAACATATAAATAGTAATACGTATGCTATCAATGTTGAGCAAATATTAATTGTGAAAATTTCACTAGAAAATTGTGTTATTTTCCCTTTATTATTACGATATTTTGCGCCTTCTCTTATGGCATATGTATTTATTCCTAAAGCAGCAATAAGAAGAAAATAACTAATAAAGGAATTGGAAAAATTATAGATACCCATTCCATCGACTGTTAATTTTCTTGAAACATATGGAAAAGTTATCAATGGGAACAAAATATTCAATACACTTCTAAGACTATTAAGAAACGCATTCAATGCCAAAGACTTATGTTTCATATATTTTCTCCCCAAATTACTAAGCAGACTTTTTTAAATTTGTTAGTTTACGTATAAAATTAAATATGATTTTGCAATGCTTAAAGGTAAATAATTCAATATAAAATCTATTTCCTAATTCTTTTTGATCATAATTACAATTACTAATTATCTTATTTAATTCTGCATTTAAATTAGAATCGGTATTAAACTTTTCAACCTTAGCATCATATAGGAAATGCATACCTTCTATTATTGTTACTTTTTGCAATTTAAATATTTCAGTAGGATATTTTTCACGGAAGAAATTGTACATATCTACTAATGCTTTTATCCTATCTTCTCTATTATTCAAATTAATTGTATATACTATACTTCCTTGCCTTTGTCTATATAAGTACAAAATCTGTTCCGTTATAGCGATTTTACTTGCAGCATTATACAATCTATAAGTTGTTGCCATATCCTCAAAATTTTGATTTACTGGATATTTAATATCTTTAAATAAATCTTTTTTATATAATTTATTCCATGCATAACAAGAATATTTATCTTCTCCTAAACTTTTAAAAGCATTTTTTTTAGTAATACATTTAATCCCTGAATTTATATTATTCAAAAACTTAATATGATCTTTAAATTTCTTATATCTAAAGATCAAGATATCAAATTTATAATTTTTAATAGCATTAGTTAAAAAAGCTATATAATCTTTCGTTACTATATCATCACTATCTAAAAATAATATCCATTTTCCATTAGCATAATTTAATCCTGTATTTCTTGCCCCTGATAAACCTTCATTTTTTTGGTGAATTGTCCTAATATTCTCGTACTTATCACTATATTTATCACAAATAATATCACTACCATCTGTTGATCCATCATCTACCAAAATCACTTCTACATCTTTTTGATTTTGTACAAGTATTGATATCAAACATTTCTCTAAATATTGTTTCACATTATATACAGGTATAATTATACTAAAGTTTATTTTTTCCATTAATCCTCCAAATCAAGTATCCTATAGCATCTTTTCTTACACGTAAATTAAATGTGGTAAATAAAACACCAATTACATTTTTATCACAGAATGATTTTAACCTCTTATAAGATCTATAATATTCTTTTTGAGTTTTAGGCGTAGAATCTGCAAATTTTTCAATTTCACTTTTGTATAGTTCAAATATGAATACTTTATTATATTTTTTAAATTTTTGAGGTACAGAAGCCTGGATATTTTCACTTTGTTTAAAAACTTCTAAATTATGCGAATTATAATCTTGACCTCTGCCACTTAAAGAATTTAAACGTATTGTATATTTATAACAAGCAAAAGAAGCATGTACTAATTTGTGTGACTTTAATAAAGTTTCTAAAAAGAAAATACCATCTTCCCCATAACTAATAGATGATATGAATCTAATATTTTTTAAAATATTCTTATTATATGCTTTTCCACCAGCATATCCTGATATTGTTTTACAATTCAGAAAATATTTGATTGCTTTGTCATGATTAAATACTTTTATTTTATTTCTATATTTATCTTGCTTTTCACTAATATGGATATTTCCCTCAATTATATCTGCATTTTCCATTTGAAAAATTCTATAGTAACTTGATAAAGTATGCGGTGGTAACTCATCATCGCTATCCAAAAATAAAATATATCTTCCTTTTGCTTTATCTAATCCTAAATTTCTAGCATATGATACACCTTTATTTTTTTGACTATATACTTTTATCCTCCCATCGTTTCTAGCAATTTTCTTAATTATTTTTAGAGAATTATCCGTAGATCCATCATTTACAGCTATAACTTCAAAATTACTTTCATCCTGATTAATTACACTATGCAGAGTATTTTCAATATATTTTTCAGCATTATATACAGGAACTATAATTGAAAAAAGTATCATTTTTTACAATTGTCCTTCTACTAATTTTCTATAAACAGTAGTTTTACCACTTGGTGTTGAAAGCAAATACTTTTCATGAAAATTCAATTTATTGAATAAATTTTTATCCAAAATAGGTTTAACCTTATTAGATGTATATTCATCATTAAGTATCTTAACCAACCGCAAAACATCTTTTTTCTCAAAATAATATTTATCAATTAATTTCTTTAACCATTTATTTTTTGAAACAGCAATATTAAATACATTCTCTATTAACAGATAGTTAATTAAATCATCTTCAGTTTCAAAATAGCTCAATAACATATCTCTACAAAAAGAAAATAAAGCTTTCGATTTAGATGAATTATTACTCCCCATTATAAAAGTAGAAATTTTACCAGTTATATCAGAATAATCTGCTTCTTTTCTAACAACTGTATAAAAGTCTTTTTCAAATATACTATCGGGAATTTTTTTAGATACAAATACTGTAGCATCAAGCCACAAACAATTGTATTGGCTCAATAAATAACACCTTATTAAGTCCGCTTCCATTTGTATAGGAAATTCTTTGGATTGAAACTTATATTGCAATTTATCCGAAAAAGATGGGATCCAATTAAACAAGTTGTTATTATCCAAAATAACAACTTCGTGTCCGTTACTATTTTTTCTTACGCTATTTATACAAGCTTTTACTAATTGAGGAGCATACTCTTCTCCTTGAAACCATAAAATAAAAATTTTTCCTTTTTTCATGTTTATTTTTCAAAATATTTATCAATAATATCCGAATAATTTTTTCTTAAATATTTATCTATTAACATATCTTTTTGGCGTGTAATTATATGTTCAAACTTAGTATTACTCCGATGACAACACAAAATAATAAATTCTAAAAGAGTATATTTGAATCCATATCTTTTTATTCTTTTATATTTGAATATATCTTTTGTTCTTATACAAAAAGTTTTAATTAAATTCAAGAGATTCATTGCTTATTATCCTCATTTATATACCCAATAGTTATATAAACAACTATCCAAAAGAAAGTTATATCCAACCAATGTGACGTTAGCATTTCCAATAAAATAAAAATTATGATCAAAAAGTTATAAAGCGAATTTTTGGATAATTTTAATAAAAATAAGATAGTAGCTACTATTGCAATATAACCCATTTCTAAATACATTATTGGTAAATCCATTTCTGGATTTTGAAAAGGGACATTAATGATAGAAAACAATCCCATTTTAGGAAAAACTGCTTTATAAATGTTTTGAAACATCCAGGTTCTACCCATTGTAAAATCATTTAGATTCATGCCAAATAAGTTATAAACAAAAGTACTACTTTTTATTCCGATATTTAGTTGTATAAAATATACTACTAAGACAAAAAAAAGAATTCCTGCTATATATTTAATCCAACTCTTTATCTTCTTATTCCTCCAAGTAAAACTTACTACCATTATAAGAATAGAATAAAAGAACATTAGTCTCTTATAAGTTAAAAGCACATAAATAATACTTAATATTAATGGCCATTTTTTCTTTCTAAAGTATCCAAAAAATAAGCATAAAGACATAGCGGTAGGAGAAAAATAATTAGATTCCATCTCTGAACCAGTCGAATTTGACAAAGAAAGTGTAAAAATCTCACTGAAATTAAAATGACCTGCTCTTATCTCATCAACTAAGAAAATCAGGAATGATATTACCAAAAAGTATTCAAAAACCTTATAAATTTGTTCCTTGCTAATAGAATTTGATATCAAATAAGCAAATATTATTGGAAACATAATTCTGGAAAATCCTATTATAAAAGGAGCAGAATTCCATGTATTATTTTTTATCATCCAATATATTGAAATAAGTATTAAACATAGATACCAATAAAACACATCTTTTAATTCAAACAAGAGATAATCAGTTTTATTCTTAGAGCATATATATTGTATAAAAAATACACAAAATACAATTCCCATTATTGAGAACTTAATCTTACTAAACCCTTGATATCCATTATCTCTCAAACCATTATCTACAGATTGGGCTATTAATAATAAGGCAAATAATAAGGATAATAAAAAAGTATTTTTAATATTTCTTTTATCTACAAAATTGGTTTCATAATTCATTTGAATTCTCTTCCCGATATAATTTGATTATATAGCGTATTAGGGCTGTCTATAAAATTCATTTTATAAGTAAGCTTATACATATATGTATTTGAACTTGTTAATATTGGTTGAACTTGAGATATATCTGTATTTAAAAAAGATGTTAATTTAAACACGTTTTCATTATTCTTAGGAACGTTTTTTATTTCTTGCATTATTTTTCTACTGTTTTCATAAGCTATATTTATCAGGTAGTCAAATAATATATAATCAATAAACAAATTATATTTATTACTATAGAGATCAAAAGATAATCTAAGAAAATTCATCAATTCATTTCCAGCTTTGGACTCCAGAAAAAAAGTTGTCCATCTTCCATGAGAAGGATCATTTGTATATTTTCCAGTTTTAATAGTAAAAAAATCTTTATTAAAAATATTATCGCTAATAGTTTTAGTACTTAAAATAGTTGAATCTACCCATACTCCACCATAAATATATAGTAAATTAACTCTATATACATCTGAAAAATGTGTAATACTAATGCTTCCGTTATTCAAGTTAGTTATTATTTTAGAATCAACATGTACATATTTTTGATAGTTTTCTTTTGTTATAACAATTACATCTCTAGTTGGATTGTTTTTTCTTAATTCTCTTATACAAGCCTTTACTATACTTGGAGCATCATTCAGTCCTTGCCACCACATTGTCCAAATAACAGAATTCTTTTTTATATATTTATTTATTGGTTGTATTGATTGAGATTTAACTTTTTTTAAATCTTGTATAACATTTTTATATAAAAATTCTTTTATAACCTTTTCATTATATAAGGAAAGTTTCTTGCTCAAATAACTGTAATTATTATAAAAAGGTTTTCTTATAGCTTTAACTAAGAATATTTTTAAGCCAAAGCTTTTTATATAAGATTTAACATTCATTTTACTTTCCCTGATAGTTTAATCACTAATTGTTCAACAAATTTTGATAATACTCTATTAAAGTTTCAGCGTTACTTTCGCTATCATATCCTCTTTTTTTCAATGCTTGAGAATAAATTTGTGATTGCTTTTTTCTTTTTAATAAATCGATTTTTTCTTCTTTTATTGATTGAATCCATTCTTTACTTTTCTTTAAACTCAGATATTTTACCTTTCCATTAATATTAGTCTCCTTAGAAACCTTGTTTGACACAATAGTATCCAACCCATTAGCCATGGCCTCAATTAACGTAAATGGTTGTCCTTCAAAGCGAGAAGGTAAGGCAAATATATCTAAGACATTTAAATAGTTATTAACATCATTAACAGAACCCAGAAATTTTATTTGTTTTTCTAAATGATTATTTTTGACTAATTGTTCATCTTTCTCCATATTTGTGCCTACCCCAATCAATATTAATTTATATTTTGACTCAGACGTTTTTGAAAAAAGATTAATCAAAAATTCTTGATTTTTTTGAAAATTAAAATAACCTACATTCCCAATAATAATATCTTCTGAAGTATAGCCTAGCTTACGACGAAGTTCATTTCTCTTCAATTCGTTAAACTGAAAATCTTTTAAAAATATTCCATTGGGTATTACTTTAAAATTCTTATTTTGAAAAAGCCACTCTCCTGCAGCGTTATTACAAGCCAATCTATCAGTTACAGTAGCTTCAAATAAAGGTCTTAACATTCTATTAATTACAGGATGCTCTGTAGTCGTATTATGACTGTGCGCTATTCTAACCTTAACCCCTGCTAATTTAGCCGCCAATAATTCTAATGCCATAATTGTGCTACTGCCATTAACATGAATAATATTAATATTATTTTGTTTAATATAGCTTTTTAAATTTATTACATATTTAAGTGGATGCCGTTTTCGGTTATTAAATTCGACAAGATTAATTTTTAAATCATTTAGATCCTTTTTTATTTCGTCATTAGCTTTCTCCGGAGATGATATCTCTACATCTATTCCTTTATTTTTTAATACCTCAGCAGTATTTATAATAAAACGAGATATACCATTAGTGTCTAATTTAACTGTACTTACAAGTAATACTTTCATATTTTTTAAAACAATCCATCAACTATTTGTTCTAACTTTTCATTAAACTGCTTATTATTACTACTTTCACCATGATTCTTAGTATTAGCAATTTCACCATAACCATCAATTATCTTCTTCAAATCACCAATATCATAAACTGGAATAATATTATTCATTCTTTCAGAAATTAATTTTGTAAAATCCATTTGGTGATTATTTACATGTTCATGAAATCTCTCTTGACGAGGGACAACAATAGGTACCTTTCCATATTGAAGTGCTTCAATAAAACTAGATGGACCACCATGCGTTATAACAATTCGAGCATCTCTTAAAGCTTGTTGCATTTCGTCAAATGACATCATTTTGTGAGCTTCACAATGTTTAGGTACATATGTACTAAAGCCAGTTTGAACAATAACTTTTTCTTTTATATCGCCATCAGCTACTAGATCATCGACTTTTTTAATTAATCTATTAAAGGGCTGCTCATGCGTACCAACAGTAACAAAAATCATCAAATCACCTAATTAAAAGATACTTCCTAAGTTAATTGCTTTAGGATAGACTTTCTTCATTTCTTCCCATTCAACAATAAATCGATCAGTAATAGGATATACTAATTTACCAGTCAACGTTGGTTTATCATAACGATCAAATACCTCAATATAAACTGTTTTAGCACCTATCAATTTACCGATATAGAAAAATGGAACTGCTACCGCAGCTCCACTTGAAATAATTAAATCAGGTTTTTCTTTACGGAGCACTTTAATAGCTAAGAAAGTATTCTTAATTAGATTCTTGAGATTACGATTAGTAGGATAATAACATCCATACATCCTTTCACCTTTAAGCTTGCTTCGAGCATCTTCCTTATCAAAAGTTACCCAAAAACGATCCTTATTTTTCCAAAAAGGCTTTAACATGTATAAATGTGTTAAGTGTCCACCACTAGAACCAACTAAACAAATTTTCATAATATTTCCTCTGTTAAATGCAATCTAATTTGCTCATCTGACCATCAAAATTAATCTTTTCTCTGAGTACATTTGCTTTAATTTCATTTTTCAACTTATCATTTTGGTATAATTCTTCAATACTTCTAAATAAACTATTTTCATCAAAATGAGCCACTATTCCATTCTTTTTATCTGTTATTTGTTCCTTAAAAACAGGCAGATTCGAAACTATAATTGGTTTATCTAATGCTCTAGCTTCTAATACCGATAATCCATATCCTTCATGCCTTGAAAATTGAATATATATATCACAATTTTTTATATATGGATATGGATTATCTCGTCTTCCCAATAAAATAAAATTATTACTTAAATTTAATTTTTTTATTAATTTTTCTAATTTATACCTATCTTTGCCATCACCTATAGCAAACCACTTAAACTTGATCTCTTTGTCACATAATTTTTTAGCAGCCTTGATTGATACGTCATATCCTTTTTGCTCAGTCAATCTTCCAACTGTTACAATATTAAATGTATTTTTTGTGAATTCTGTAGGATAAAATTCTGTAGCTTTTTTTCTAATATTTTCTATGTCTATTACATTATAAAAAACATCAGCTTTTTCTTTATATTGAGGATATATATTTGTAAATGTCCTTTTTATTGCTTGGGATACGCCAAATATTTTGTCATAAACATCAAAATATTTATCCACATTTATTATCCATGGCATTTTTTCGTCATGAAGCCAAAATGCTTTTTTATTTGCCTTAACATTTAATGCAACAAAGGCAGTAGTAAATGATCCATAACCATAAAAATCAATTGCCATATCATAATTTGGTAAACATGGCATTTTACAATGCATGGCTAAATAATCATAAATTGGGAAATATTTATTTAATTTGATTTTTTTTATTATCTTTCCAGGCAATGCATACATTGAAGCAAATAAATAATAAAATTTATTATCAAATTTTATATACTTAATTTTGATTTTTTTCTTTAAACGATATCTATACTCCATATCTTTATCTAAAAGAAGTAAAGTTACGTCAAATTTGCTTTCATCCAAATGATTTAAAAATTCAATAAGTGCGACTTCAGAGCCACCACCGCCTAATGATTTAGCAACTACAAGTAATTTTTTCATAATTAATACGCTCCATTAGGATGAATAACCACCCCAATAGTCTTAATAATCAATTTCAAATCTTCCCACAAACCAGAATGGTTGATATACACGATATCAAGCCAAACCATCTCGTCAAAGTCAGCTTCATTACGCTTGGTAACTTGCCATAACCCTGTGCAACCCGGCATCACAAGCAATCTCTGCTTATCATAATCGGTATACTCTTCTACTTCCGATGGTAGAGGCGGACGTGGTCCAACAAGAGACATATCACCGATTAACACATTCCAGAGCTGTGGCAACTCATCAAGACTATATTTTCTAATAGTATGCCCAATCTTAGTAATTCTTGGATCATCCTTAATCTTGAACATTGCACCTTCAATTTCGTTTTGATCTTCCAGTTGATCGATCATCTGATCGGCATTAACCACCATGGAACGAAATTTCCACATTTTGAATGGCTTTTCATTCTTTCCAATTCGTTCTTGTGAATAGAATGCTGGTCCACCATCTTCATGTCTTATTTTTATTACTAAAAATAAAAATAATGGAGATAGTAAAACTAACCCGCTTGCACTTGCGATAATATCAAACAATCTTTTCACTGCGTGATAAACATACCGCCCATGTACTTTAGCCGGATTAACTTTTAGTTTCTCCATTACCATCATTTTCCTCTTACCCTCAATGTCGTATATTTATAGTACTTTTCTGTAAAATAAACACTCTTTTTGATTAATATAGCACAAATCTGCAGTTACTGGCACAAATCTGCAGATTTGCAGATTAAAATAGCCAGAATTTTTTCTTTTTGCCAAGTGGTCGCCAATCTAGTTGCACATTGTCCCCATTTACAAATGCGCGAGCATTATCTTGATATTGCTGAGTAAGATCACTCCCAAATTCTTTACTCAGCTTTTTTAATGCTTCACTATATTGGTATTGTCTTCTTGGCAAATCGTGTGCATCCGAAGCGAAGCAAGCACATTGGCCTGCTTCGATAAACTCGCGTGACATTTCTTCAATTTTCTTGCCAAAAGTTCCCACATAAGAACTAGCAGTAATTTGCACTAAGCATCCCTGCTCAATTAATTCTTGCAAGATAGTCGGCTCTTCTAGGATCTTATTATTACGTTCTGGGTGAACTACAACTGGTGTAATGCCGCGTTGCATTAACTTAAAAACCATGTCTCGCGTATAAGCTGGTACATCATCACTTGGAAACTCCAATAACATGTATTGTCCTTCTTCATCTAAAAAGAGGATGTCATCATTATCTAGTGCATCAGGTAAATCGCCTGAAATACGCACTTCTTGCCCAGGAAATACTGTTAATGGAATCTTTGCTTCATCAAGCATATCTTGAAAGTTCTCAGTTAACCGAATCACGTCTTTTTTATGATTAATGTATTTACCATTTAACGTATGTGGTGTACACACCGCATGTGTCACACCATCTTTTACGGCATCCCTTGCCAACTTAATTGATGTTTCCCAATCTTTTGATCCATCATCAATCCCCGGCAAAATGTGACAGTGAATATCAACTAAAGTCATAATTACTTCCTAAATTTAGAGAACAATCCTTTTTTCTTTGTATCTTCTTCTCCGTAGCCATAACCATAGCCATAGCCGTATCCGTAACCATAGCCATAACCCGCATTATCAGAACTTACATCATTCATGATGTAACCCAAGATACGTGCCTTTGCAAATTCAAGCATTTCAACAGCACGCTTAATGGCCATCTTTTGCGTCTTACCTTGGCGAACTACTAAGACAACCCCATCTAAGTGACTAGCAAGTTCTTGTGTATCAGATACTTCAAGAACAGGAGCCAAGTCGATAATAACCAAATCATAGCGTTCTTCGGTAAGTTTAACAAAGTCACGCATACGCTTAGAACCAATCAGTTCTGCTGGGTTAGGTGGCATCGGACCAGCCGTTAACACGTAAAGATTATCTACGCCACTCTCTTGTACTATACTATCAAGATCAACTTCCTTAGCAGTTGAAGAGATAACTGTACTAAGACCAACATGATTACTTAAGTTAAATGTTGAATGTACTGTGGGTCTACGTAAGTCAGCATCAATCAACAAAACTTTACGTCCAGCTTGAGCATAAGTAACAGCAACGTTAGCAGCTACAGTAGACTTACCTTCACTAATATTAGCAGAAGTAAATGCTAAAGACTTAATGTCATGATCCACTGCCATAAAGTTAATATTAGTACGAACAGTACGGAATTGTTCAGCTATTGGACTCTTTGGCTTAGCTACAGTGATTAACTTAGCACCATTTTTAATGGTATCATCTGTACCACGCTTTTTCTTAAATAATGGCATTTTGTCCTCCTACTCTTATACTCTACGTCTCTTAGATTGTCCGCGCTTTGTCATATTGGAATTGTTTTTAATAGTAAATGAAGATGACAAGTGGAAGTGAGCAATTTGACCTAAGTTAGTTAAGCCTAATTCACGAGTTAAGAATTCATCGTCACGGACAGTGGTGTTGGTCATTTCACGAATCATAATTACTGCGAAAGTTAATACCAAACCAATAACGAATCCTGCTAAGGTAAATAACTTAACATTAGGAAACGATTGTACACCATTAGTAGCTGGTGCAACGATTGTAACGTTATTAATGTTCATGATGTTAGGAATTTGATCTCTGAATGATCTAGCAACTGCGTTAGCTTCAGCCTTAGCCTTTTCAGGAGTATCTGCTTTAGCAGAAACAGAGAAAACTTGTGATTGTTGTTGTGTAGCAACTGAAATGTTTTTAGCTAATTGACTAGCGGAAACGCTATAAGCCTTACCATCACGTTCGATGACTGCTGGTTGTGCTTTTCTAACTAAGACTTTTCTACCATCATCAGTAGTTCTGTACTTAGCTGGTTTAGCCTTCTTGACCACTCTAACTGGGTTAGCCAAACGATCAGAAGCGTCTTTCAAGATTACATGACTAGTTACGATATCCTTATAGGTACTAACCAACTGCATGTTAGCTTGTTGCGTTGCATATGCCGCATTAGGATCATTCTTATTTGATTTTTGGTTAACTAAGATTTGTGCACTAGAACTATACTTTGGTGAAATAACAAAATTAGCAATTCCCCAACCTACTAATGCTAATCCTACACTCCAGAGAATCAATGCCCAGATATGTCTGCGGCAAAGTTGAAGCAATTGAGTAAGATCAATTGTATTATCAGTTTGCTTTTGTTCTTGTTCCATCTGTCTTTCCTTTAATTACGATTCATAACGTAGCTGTCCTTATTAGCCGCTACCTTTACTTTAGGCAATTCAAGAGCATCCCTAATCTTATCAGATACTCTTTGTCTTTCTTCCTTACTTACAACTTCAATTTCCATTAAGCCAAACTTAGGATTCATAGTTTGCTTACTTACACCTTGAGCATGGTCTTGACTCAAGTTATCAGTAGCCTTGCGGTAATCCATACCAATCTTGTACATCTGGTTCATAGTCAAGTCAGTCTGCATTTCATCAGAAATTGAATTCAAGAACTTAGAATTCAACAAGGTTGTCGGTGAAACAGACTTCTTAAGAAGCGCCATAATCACGCGACGGTCACGATCTTGACGACCATAGTCTTGACGTGGATCTCCGTGACGAAGTTGAGCAAAGGCTAATGCCTTTTTACCATTCATATGGTAAGTCTTACCTTCTTCGAAGTGGTAGCCCATATTATTGAACGTAAGTGGTGAAGTGACATCTATACCACCAACTTGATCGATTGCCTTCTTCAAGCCGCCCATATTAATCATGATATAGCCATCAATTGGCACACTATAGTATTTATCAAGAGTCTTAACAGTTTCAGCAACTCCACCCAAAGTATACGCTGAGTTCATCTTCGTCACCCCATATTGTGGGAAGTCCGGGAAGATTGCATTAGAGTCACGTGGAATAGAAATAATAGTCGTGCTATTCTTCTTTGGATTAATGGTCATCATCATCATGGTATCAGTTCTACCTTTCCAATGACGTCCCATAGCACCGGTATCTGTACCAAGAAGCAAAATATTGATTGGCTTCTTTTCATTCAATAGAGTATCTAAATTACGTCCCTTATTACTCTTGGTTTGTTTAGCAACAGGCGTATACATGTTTTGTGTGGTATCACGCAAATTCTTATAAATGTAACCACAAACAAAAAGTCCGATGACAATAATCACACCAATTACAATCCAGAATCCTCGCCAAAACTTGCGGTGGTGATGGCGATGATGGTGGTGACGGTGATGATGATGCATCGGTTTTTGACTTTGATCATTATTATCTGACATATTTGTCCCCTTTTATAATCTTACAAATCCCTCCTATTATATACTCATAAACTGCATTTTGGCTAGGTAGAAAAGGGTTACAAATGAAGATATTGAGGAATTTGGCAGATTTTTCGGGGAATAAATGCGGATTTTTGTTGCTATTATTTTAGAATTCTAATTGATTTAATAAGCTTTTGTTATAATTGTGATTGGCATTTGTGCTCCTCCCAATATCCATTTTTGCATTAGGAGGTAATTATTTTGCAAGTATGGTAATCCTATTAACCGCCGTAGTTGCGCCTATTGTTGTGAATGCAGTGTCTCATGCTCTAGAGAAGCTGTTTGATGAGTGGCTAGATAATCGTCATCGCACAAGGCAGCACGATCAACGAAAGCGGAAAAAGCACAAACGCCGCTAGCCTTAGCCATTTACACAGAACTTTAATGTCCTAAAATTTGGTAAAAATAAAAAGTCGTTACTCTTTTGTCTACTTCGAGTAACGGCTTTTTTGCTCTTATTTTTTGATCAATTTTACAAATTGGTCAATCCTACTAAAGTTACTATAGCATGTTTAAAATATTTTAGCTACACATTTGCAGAGCTCATAATAGAAAACGACACGTTCTTGAATTCTCACTCATTCACCTTTTTTCCTTATTATAAGCAACTGTAATACAATATAGATATACAAACTAGATAACGAGGTGGACTCATGATCGATAATCAACCTAAAAAAATAAAAGCTTATATTGCGGGCGTTAATTTGAACGACCCTAACTTTGACTATTACATGACGGAGCTGGCCAACTTAACTGAGGCCGACAACATGGGGGTCGTGGGACAAAGTTACCAAAACGCCGAATCAATCGTTGCCGGGACTTACTTCGGTGTCGGCAAGATTAACGAAATCAGAACAATGGCCCAAGGCTTGAAGGCCAAGGTCTTAGTTTTAAACGATGAATTAACGCCGGTGCAAATCCGTAACCTTGAGAAGTTAACCAAGATGCGGGTCATCGACAGAACTGAATTAATTCTTGAAATCTTCGCTAGCCGTGCTCGCACTAAGCAAGCTAAGTTGCAAGTACAACTTGCTCGCTTGCAATACGAATTGCCACGCTTGCATCCCTCCGAAAACAACCTAGACCAGCAGCGTGGTGGTGGCTATTCCAACCGTGGTGCCGGTGAAAGTAAGCTGGAATTAAACCGCCGGACCATCGGCAAGCAAATTTCTGCCATCAAGAAGGAACTCAAGGCTGTGGCTAGTCAAGAAGAGATCAAGTCGGCTCGCCGTAACCAAAGCCGCATCCCTAAAGTCGCCCTTGTTGGCTACACCAACGCCGGCAAGTCAACCACGATGAATGGCTTGCTCAAGGAGTTCTCTGATGAAGGTAGTAATAAGGAAGTCTTCGTCAAGAACATGCTTTTTGCGACACTAGACACTAGTGTGCGCCGCATTGATCTCAAGGACAACTTCAGCTTTATCTTGTCTGATACTGTCGGTTTTATTTCAAAATTGCCCCACAACTTAGTTGAATCATTCAAGGCAACTTTGCAAGAGACTAAGGATGCGGATCTTTTAATCAACGTCGTTGATGCATCCGATCCTAACATGGTGCAGATGATCCGCACGACGCAGAGCGTTTTAGACGAGATCGGCGTTAAAGGCATCCCAATGATCACCGCCTACAACAAGGCCGACAAGACTGATCGCAATTATCCTCAGATCGAAGGTAACGACATTCTTTATTCCGCAATCGATCCTAAGTCGATCAAGATGCTGGCCGATTTAATCACCAAACACGTCTTCTCCAATTATGAAGAATTCAGCTTGCTCTTGCCGCTTTCTGCTGGTAAGGAACTGGCCTACTTACACGAAAACGCCCAAGTCTTAAGCGAAGACTACGAAGACGACGGCGTGCACATTCAGGCTAACATTGCGCCCGACGACCAAGGACGCTACAAACAATATTTGGTCTAGCTAGACTGGGAATTAAGAAAAATGAAGATCAAACGCAAATTGCTGGTCGCTGCGACTGCGATTATTGCCGCTTTTGGCATCAACACGACGACCACCCATGCTGCAAAATACTCCAAGACTGAGGCCAAACAAGTACGTCAGTTTCAAAAACGGTATCATGCCTTAAGCAAGGTTAAGTATAATAAGCAAAATATTTATGCACAGCAGCCAAACTTTGGCCTGCCTTTTTCAGCCGGGGGTTTAAATCCGTCCTACATCCCTGATACCATGAGCTACGTCAATTACTACCGCTCATTAGCAGGCTTGCCTACCGAATTGAATCATGCCGATGATAATTCACATGCCCAAATTGGTGCTGCTGCCTTAGCCGCAGTTAATGCTAAAAAAGACTTAAACGTCCACGGTTTACTAGGTTACACTCGGCCATTTTATTTCAATGAAACTGATTGGAATATCGCCGAAAATTCCACTTTGGGTAATGTTAACTTTTTAGAATCCAATAACGGCGCTACAGCGGGTGATATCGTCACGGACCTGATTCGCGAAGACAACAACATCGCTGGTAAGGGTAACATCGGCCACCGGGCCTTGATTTTGTCAGCTCGCGCAACCCGGATGGGCATCGGCGCCGCTTATGGTGATGGTTTCAGCAACAATGTGCTCTACTCCGTGCAAAACGGCTGGTTTGCGGACGACATTTTGCGTGATCCTGTTGTAGACACGATGGTTTATCCGGCTCGACGCGTCTTTCCATATGAATTAGTCGGTAAAAAGACGCCCTGGTCTTTCTCCACAACGAAGAAAATTACAGGAATACCTAAGATTTATATCACCGATATGACGACTAAGAAACGCTACCGTGCAACGCAGGTCCGTAATTTTGGTACGACTTTTTATGGCGATGGCTATACTACGACGATTACTTACCAACCTGGCAAGACTAAGTTGATTAATACTCATAAATATAAGGTAAAGATCGGTAAGTATTATACTTATACCTTTAGATTTTTCAGACAAAAAGGACATTTGAAGTAGAAAATGTAACTAATTTTACTGAAAATGAAAAGTGCAACAAAAAAGACAAGGAGAGATCCTTGCCTTATTTTGATTGTTCTTCGAATAAAACCGTAATTTGGTCAGAAGTCAACTACCCTAGACTGAAGTCTAGGGCTTAGTGGCTCGTTAGCTTACGCTAACCAGAACACCAACTTGCTTAGATACGGACTTGACTTACCAGCAATAGTCTTTTGACTATTGCCGATAGAGGTCGTCTAATTACCAAAGCCTTTTAAGTCCGCGAATTGCTAGCGGACTGCAGCCTAGCTTAGGCTGCCTCTTTTATTTTAGGATTCTGCCACTTGCCTAATCCTTTTTCTAAGATGTTCACGGCCGCATTCCAATCACGAATATGGTGCGTTCGACAGATTGGACAAGTCCATTCCCGA
>NZ_NFKZ01000016.1:0-39778 GCF_002160635.1 Lactobacillus gallinarum | reverse complement strand
CAAGTACTCTCAACTGCACTAATCAAAAACCACGATTTAGTAGTTGCCGAGGAACTAAGAAGCAGAAATCTGTTAAAGAATCATGCCTTGTCTCAAGCCATTTCTGATGTTGGTTGGCGCAGCTTCCTGAACATGCTGGCTTATAAGGCAGATCTATATGGCAAAGAATTTCTAACAATTGATCCTAACTACACCACCCAAAGATGCCATCAATGTGGCAGTATTATGGGGCAAAACGGTTATAAGAAATTAACCCTTAAGGATCGGGAATGGACTTGTCCAATCTGTCGAACGCACCATATTCGTGATTGGAATGCGGCCGTGAACATCTTAGAAAAAGGATTAGGCAAGTGGCAGAATCCTAAAATAAAAGAGGCAGCCTTATTCGGGGCTGCAGTCCGCTAGCAATTCGCGGACTTAAAAGGCTTTGGTAATTAGACGACCTCTATCGGCAATAGTCAAAAGACTATTGCTGGTAAGTCAAGTCCGTATCTAAGCAAGTTGGTGTTCTGGTTAGCGTAAGCTAACGAGCCACTAAGCCCTAGACTTCAGTCTAGGGTAGTTGACACGTCGTTAAAACGCAGGCTTTAAAAATTGCGCAGTTAAATCAGCTGCCATGTCTTTGTATTCACCGCTAAATCTATGATCAGCATCAGGGATCATATGTAATTCGCTGTTTTCATAAACTTCATCGTATTTTTTAGCATATTTTGGATCAACGACTTGGTCATTAGTACCGGCAATTACGGAAACTGGTCTAGTGAAACGTTGAGATACTTCATAAATTGGTAAAACTTGTGCAGTTCTTAAGTAAAAGCCGCCAAGCTTCATCCCTAATTTATTGCCTACTAATGGCACAACTTCAGGAATATGATTTGGATCATAAGTTGTACCTTGAGTGTTACCCTTTAATGCGTCGTCTTTTAATTGAGCTGCAGGAGCTAAGAGGACTACTTTTTTTACAACATCAGGATAAAGACCTGCAAGCATTGATGCCACTACGCCACCTTGAGAATGTCCCACTAAGAAGATGTCTCGAACGTGTGGATCGGTGCGGACATAGTCCAAGATCGCCTTACCGTCGGCGATTTCGTTGCAGACAGTCATATCTTCAAATTTACCATCGCTTTCGCCGTGACCATTAAAATCAAAACGAACGCTAGCGACATTTTCATCGCGTAAATCATCGGCAATTTGTCTTAATAAATCTGTATTTCTATTAGCAGTGAAACCATGCATTAAAATAGCCATGTCATAGATTTCACCAAATGGTTCTTCACGGTCACCTACGAGAGTTAAACCGTCTCTTTCAATCGTAATGCGGGACATAAACATTCTTCTTTCTAAATTGGTCTACTATTATTGTAAACTTTTTTATAGGAAAATTAGTAGAAAAGAAATTAAGAAATTGGAAAGATTGCGTAATTACGCGTAAAATTAATTCATTGATTAAGTCATGCGAGGTATTAATGATGGAAATAGTTTTTATTCGTCATGGTCAAACAGATGTTAATAAGGATAATCGTCTTCAAGGCGCGCATGTTGATGCGGAATTAAATGATTATGGCCGCGCTTATGCTAAAAAAGCAGCAGCTAACTTCGATGAAGATGAGTTTGACGTAGTATATTCTAGTCCAATGAAGCGAGCAGTCGAGACCGCTAAAATTTTTACTAAAGATAAGAAAAAGATCAATCTTGATGATCGTTTGCTTGAATTTGACTTTGGTGACTGGGATGGCAAGAAGATGGATGATATCGTTAAGGAATATCCTGATATTGTTGATCCTTGGGGAAAGGTTAATCGCAACTATATAAGATATGCCAAGAATGGTGAAAGCTACGAAGCTTTTGACAAGCGTTGCGGTGACTTTTTAGATGAAATGTACCAAAAGTATCCTGATAAAAAGGTGCTAGTAGTAGCTCATGGTCGTTTGATTCGAATGATGGCGGCGCACTATTTAACTAATGGCGATATGGATAAAATTGATACGATGGATAATTGTGCCCTAGCAAAATTTAGCGTTAAGAAAAATATTGCACGAATGATCTTCTACAATCGGCTACTTGATTAGTAAAAAAGCAAGCAGCTTTTTTTATGTATATTCATTGACAATGCGTCACAAAAGAATAGTATAATAGTTGATTGGTGACAAAACGTCAGTGTGTTGAAAGAGAGGATAAAAATGGTTAAAGCAACATTTAAAAATTTACCTTCCGCTAAACGCGAACGAATCGAAAAGGCTTTGTTAGAAGAGTTTAGTACATATCCTTTAGCAGATGCTAAAGTTTCTCATATTGTCAAAAAGGCAGACATTGCACGTGGTGCATTCTATAAGTATTTCGATGATTTAACAGATGCTTATGTTTATATGTATCATATTGCGATCGATACTATTCACGCTAATATGAGTCCTAATGAAAAATTTGATCCTGATCATTTTTATGATCGAGTTACTAAATTTATTGATAAGACTCAAAACAGTAAATATGAACCAATGATGAAGTTGCACATGTCGCAAAATGAATATTTAATTCCGGATAACTTCAAGATTTATTCAAGACAATTATTAAATATGAGTCCACAATTATGGAGTGCAATGGTTTTAAGTCATGAAGTAATCAATCTTTGCTTGTCAGACCCAGAAAATCAAGAGAAGAACCTTGCTCGCTACAAGAAGAGTTTATACATGATTGCAAAGGGGATGAAATAATTGTTTTTAGCACTAAAAGAAATTAAACATGAAAAGTTGCGCTATGGCTTAATCATTTTAATGATCTTTTTAATCAGTTATCTGATTTTTATGTTGTCTTCATTAGCCGTGGGATTAGCGAGTGAAAATACACAGGCAATCGATAGTTGGAGTGCTAAGAAAATTGTTTTAAATAAAAATTCCAATATTAGTTTGAGTCAATCTATTTTGACTAAAAAAGATTTAAAAGATGATGATATTGGTAAAAATGAAGCATATATTGGTCAAGTGGCGGTAGTAGTTAAATCTAAAAATCGGCCATCTGTTTCTGCGCAATTTTTAGGGATTAAGAAAGACCAATTTATTTACAAAGACCAGGACTTAGTAGCTGGTAAACGAGGAAAAGGCAAAACAGAAATTACCGTAGATTCAAGCTTAAGGGATAAAGGCTATCGTTTAGGCGATAAGATTAGTTTGAATGGTTCAGCTAGAAAGTATAAGATTGTGGGCTTCGTTAATAATGCCAAGATCAACATTGCCCCAATTATCTATGGCTCTTTTGCTACATGGAGAAAACTGCGGATGGTTGCACCAAATGTAGTTGCTGCAGCGATTGTTTCCAAAAATGCTAATTATAAATACAACTATAAAGATGCAAAAACATATCCGATTGCCACATTTATTAATAAATTGCCAGGTTATACTGCACAAAATATGACCTTTGGGTTAATGATTGGATTCTTATTTGTCATTTCTCTAATTATCATTGCAGTTTTCCTATACATTTTGACGATGCAAAAAATGCATAATTTGGCTGTAATGAGAGCACAGGGAATTCCAAGCAAGACACTAGTTGGTGCAACAGTTAGTCAATCAATTATTTTGGTCGTTGTGGGAGTGATTATCGCCTTAATATTGATGTGGGTCACAGCCGCTGTTTTACCAGCTGCGGTGCCTATGAGCTTTACCACAACTATTATGATTGCTGGTACGCTAGGGATGCTTGTAATGGGTATTATTGGTAGTTTGATTCCGATTAGATCAATTTTAAAGGTTGATCCTGCAAAGGCAATTGGTGAATAAAATGGCAGTAATTGAGTTAAAAGATGTAGAAAAGATTTATGGTAAAGGCGATGCGCAAGTTGAAGCTTTAAAAGATATTAATTTTGAAGCTGATAAGAGCGAATTGGTTCTGATTATGGGACCTTCCGGTGCCGGTAAGAGTACGTTTTTAACTATTGCCGGTTCACTGCAGAAGCCAACTTCAGGCCAAGTTATCGTTAACGGAGAAGATATTAGCAAGTTCTCTGATAAAAAAAGAAATAGTTTGCGTTTAAATGAAATAGGTTTTATTTTACAAGCCTATAATTTGGTTCCGTATTTAACTGTTCATGATCAATTTGTTTTGGTCGATAAAGTTAAAAAGGAAGATAATTTGTCTAAAGAAGATTTGGATAAATTGCTTGAGGATTTGGGTATTACTAAATTAGTTAAAAAATATCCTAATGAATTGTCAGGTGGTCAGCAGCAGCGTGTGGCAATTGCGCGGGCGCTTTATGCTAACCCAGCGATTTTGCTAGCGGATGAACCAACGGCATCTTTAGATACGCAAAATGTAGAAGAAGTTGGTAAGTTATTTAAGAAGCTGGCTAAAGAACGTGAAAAAGCAATTTTAATTGTGACGCACGACCCTCGTCTTGAAAAATATGCGGATCATATTTATGAAATGATGGATGGTAAGATGAGTCAAAAGAAGTAAAAAATACCTAGTTCAAAATTTTGAACTAGGTATTTTTGTTATGAACTATAAGTTAGGATCCATCTTGAAGCGAAGAGGTGAATCGCCAGTTTGCTTGGTGATTAATTTAGCAGACAATTCTTTGAAAATATCCGTAGCAGTTTTAGCCATCTTTTCGTTAGCTTCATTAACAAGGTCAATTCTCTTAGCTGGATCACTTTCTTTAGCTAATTTTTGATCATATTCGTAACGCAGACGGGTAGTCTTTTCTCTAGCTTCGTCTTGGGCATTGCTTAAGTCTGTTCCATATTTATTCCAATCGCGGTCAGCTAAGGTGCTTGCCAGTTTAAATACCCAGTAAGCAGAGTTAGTGCTGTAAGTTTCCTTGCCATATTTATACATAGTAGGGACCTTAGTTCCTTGTGGGTAAAATGGAACATAAACGCTTTGTGCAGCTATACCCATTGCTAACCAATGAATCATGTTTTCACCGTTTAATTCTAATAAGTGAGACTCTTGGGTAGTAGCAACAGAAATAGGTCTAAATGTCGCATTATTCTTGTTCTTAGGATTAGTTAAATCATAAGGCGTATTTTGGTAATGATTGCTCAATACGGCTTGTGCGTCTTGAATAGAAATTGGCTTGTCCGGTTTTCTAATAAATGGCAAGTCAAAATCTTGTGGTTCTTGCTCGACAGATGGAGTTAATAATTTTTGCCCAATCCAGACACGAGGTGTGTTGTAATGCAAGTCGCTATCGTCATGTGTGCCAAAGATTTCACGCCAGTTAAAGACGGCATCTTTAGGCCATAATTGATTTTGGTAAACAAAGTCTTTTAGATCTTTTGAATACATAAAATCATTACCATCGAAAACGACAGCTTGGATTGCCAATTGGTTAGCAACTACTGCGTAAGAGTCGTCAGGAATTCTTTGAGCAACCCAGTGATGGCCTGAACCGATTTCCATATACCATGCTTCATCTGGGTCACTGAATAAAATACCGTCTGCTTCAGCAGCACCATGCTTTTCGACGATTTCACCTAAACGTTGTACGCCTTCGCGGGCTGTTTTAACGTATGGCAAAACAACGGTTACCATGGCTTCTTCTAAAATACCTTTTTCTGTATCAAAAGGATCAACTGCTAATACTCGTTCATTGGCATATGCACTTTCAGTAGCACTCATTGCTACATGATGTTCATTGATACCATCTTCTTCAAAGACGCCGTACTTGTCTGTCCATTCTGGTGTTGAAGAATATGAAAAAATAGTTTCAGGTAAATCCATTTCAAATTTGTTATCTTTTGATTTGAAATGGTTATTTTTTACATTATCTTGATGCGGATTAAATGCAAGATGTTTGGGCCAAGCGGTTTTAGCATCTTCATTACGACCAATAATTACGCTTCCTGTGAGAGAAGCCTTCTTACCAATAAGAATAGAAGTACACGATGAACGTCCGATTACATTATTCATAAAAAATCACGCTTTCTAAATCGCATTTGTAACATAATTATAATGTAATTGTATTAATTTTTATATTATATTAAAAATATGTAAAAAAGGAGGTCTTAACATGAGCGAAGGACCAGAAGATAAATCAATCGAGCTAACGACAGATTATGCAGATCATACTATTAATATGAAATTTTCAGATAATCTGACTGACGATCGTGAGCGGGGCTATATTCTTTCTGCAGCTTTCTTTTCATTTTGTGCTGCACAAGGATTAGATAAGCAAGCAGTTATTGAAATGGTGTCATCACATTATGATCAATTTACTGGAGACAACGGATCATCGCTATTCAAGCGATTATAAAAATGACAAAAATGTATTGCTTAGGCTTGCATTTGTTATTTATTGGATATATGATGTACATGAAGATAAAAATAACAAGCGTATTGAAAAGCACATGTTTAACAAATGATTGAGGTGTATTAAAATGGCAAGAAAAAAAGAAATAAGCAAAGATAAGATTTTAGATACTGCTTATAAGATGGCTATTAAAAGTGGAATTGAAGGATTAACTGCTCGTAGTATTGCTAAGGCAGGACATTTTTCAACCCAACCTTTATATCTAGAATTCGATAATATGGGAGATCTTCGTAATCAAGTATTGAAGAAAATTTCTTCAGATTTAAGAACTCACACTTTACAACAAAAGTTTACTGGTGAGCCTTTAATCGACTTGGATTTATCATACATTGATTTTGCACAAAAGCATGTTAACTTGTTCCGTGCAATGTTTGTTGATGGTAAATTCGGTAGCAAGATTATTGCTGATACTTTGATGGATCTTGGAATTGAAAAGTTTAATGAACAATATCCTGATACTGGATATGATAAAGACAAGATTAATGACATTGTAATTGCTAACTGGATTTCAACTACCGGTATGGCTGCATTAGTTGTTAACGAAATTGCAAGTTTCAACCAAAATCAAATTATTAATGTTTTGAATGCTCAAATCCATGATGCAATGCTTAACGATCGTCTTAGCGAAACTGAGGAAAATCCTATGTTTGCTGCAGATGACGAAGCATCTCTGAAGGATAACTTAGCATAATATTTCATCAATCATCTGTGCTTTTTAATGAAAAAAGACGCTTCACAATTGTGGAGTGTCTTTTTTTACTGTTAAAATTCAGCTATTTTTGTGGCCATTAAGTTATAATTATATATAGTAAAGGAATTTTCGAAAGGTGGTTTTTATGAAGGTACTCGCTTTATCTGGTTCAAATGCAGATAACTCATTTAACGAAAAATTACTCAAAGTTATTATCAAAAATTTAGATTATAAATACGACTTCGACTTTGCAACTGTTAAGGGCTTACCAATGTTTAAAGAAGGTGTTGAAGCTCCTAAAGAAATTTTAGATTTAGGCGAAAAAGTAGGAGAAGCTGACATGATCTTAATCGGTTCTCCTGAGCAACAACACTCAGTTACAAGTGCTTTAAAGAGTGCACTTGAATGGCTTTCTAGTTCAGTTCATCCTTTCCATGACAAGCCAGTTGTGATTGTTTCAACTTCACCAATGCCTCAAGGTGGCGCTCGTTCTCAAACTCGTTTAAAGAGTATTTTGGCTGCTCCTGGTTTTAGTGCTCACGTATTTAACGGCGATGAATTTATGATGGGAATTGCACCACAACAATTTGACGAAGAGGGCAATTTAACCGAACCAGGTACGCTTAAGTTTTTGAATCACTTCTTTGATGAAGTAGATGATTGGTATGCACAACTTACTAAGTAGGGGGCTTATTTAAATGAAATTATTAGTAGTCGTTGGTACAAATGCTCCATTTTCATATAATCGTTTTTTAGCAAAATTTATTGCTAAGCGTTATGCAGATAAGGCTGATTTTGAAGTTAAAGAAATTGATCAAATTAAGCCTTTCTCTAGAACGGATGAACCTGATGAAGCTACCAAGAATTGGATTGAAGATATTAAGAATGCAGATGGCGTAATCTTGACAACACCTGAATATGATCATGCTATTCCTGCAGCTCTTAAGAGTGCACTTGAATGGCTTGGCTCACATGCTGGCCCTGACGTAATGAAGATGAAGCCAGCAGCAGTTGTTGGTACATCATACGGCATTCAAGGTTCAAGTCGTGCTCAAGAAGATGCACGAGAAATTTTGCTTTCACCTGATATGAGTGCCAACGTATTACCAGGCAATGAAATCTTAATTGGTGGCGCTGCAAGAAACTTCGATAAAACTACTGGTGATCTTTCAAATGAAGATTACATCAAGCAATTAGATGTAATGATGGACAATTTCATTAAGTTTATAGAACAAGCAAATAAATAATTTTGCCAGTTATCTAACTCAATAGTAAAATTACCGGATAGAAAACTATCCGGTTTTTTCTCAAAAAATGTAATGGGGTGAATTAAATGGTGAATCCAGTTGTTTTGTCACTAGAGCAAGTTCGTAATCCGCGTGATTTGGGCGGCTATATTGGTGATCATGGACGTAGAGTAAAAATGCATCGTTTACTGAGAACGGGGAAGATCAGTAATATAACGCTGCATGATCAGCAATTCTTGCTTGATTATGGTTTGACCAAAATCATTGATTTACGTTCGCCATTAGAGTGTCATAAGATGCCTGATAGTAAAATTCCGGGCGTAGAACACATTGATTTATCTATTTCGACTGATGATAATACGCAAGGAGGCAAAAAAGACCTTGCTAAGACATTTGAAATTTATCGTCATGACCAATATGCTGGCTTTAAAATGATGTGTGATCGCTATCGTTCACATGTATTAAAAGAACACGCTCAAAATAGTATTCATAAAATTTTAGAAGTTTTAGCCAATACTGAAGATGGTGCAGTGTTGTATCATTGCTCTGAAGGTAAAGATAGAACAGGTATTGTTACCGTAGTTGTTCTTTACCTATTGGGTGTTGATATGGAAACTATTAGGCAGGATTATTTATATTCAAATTATATGCTAAATGACTATCGTGCTTTACGGGATAAAAAGATGCAAGAAGAAGGAGAAAATTTATGCTTCCGTGCTAATATACGTATTTTAGGTTCCGTATCCGATGCATTTTTAGATACTGCATTAATTGCAATTGAAAAAGACTTCGGTAGTATCGATAATTATCTTAAAGAAAAAATTGGCGTAACGTCGGAATTGCGTGATAGATTACGTGAATTGTATTTAGAAAACTAGGAATTAAAATGATTAAAGATTTAGCATTAGAACAAGTAGTAGGCCATCACCATGCTTTAGGTACATCGATTACTTTGCAAATATTTGGGACACAGGATCGAAGCCTGTTGAAAAAATCTTTTGATTTAATTGATCATTATGAAGATATTTTTACTGTTAATCGTGATCAATCTGAAGTAATGGATATTAACCATGCCTCAGGTGAGCATCCTGTTCAAGTTTCAAGTGCAGTCTACAGCCTAGTGAAGTTAGCCGTAGAAAAAAGCAGAGAGAATTTTGGCTTTAATGCCTTAATTGGACCAGTAGTAAAATTGTGGCACATTGGTTTTAAAGGTGCCCATGTTCCAAAAGATGAAGAAATCAAAGATAAGATGTTACTGACGAATCCTTTTAAGGTGGAATTAAATGATCAAGATCAAACTGTTTTTCTTCAAATGAAGGGGATGGAACTGGATCTTGGTGGTATTGCCAAGGGCTGGATCGCCGACCGCATTCGTGATTTATGGCTAGCATATGGTGTTGAAGCAGGGATTATTAATTTAGGTGGTAATATCCTTCTGGTAGGCGATTCACCTAAGCGAGACAATGGTAAATGGGTGATTGGGATTCAAGATCCTAAAGAGCCTCGCGGCGACAATATTACCTCTGTAATGGTAGGAGAATGTTCAGCTGTGACTAGTGGTACGTATGAGCGTTACTTAGTAGTTAATGGACATAAGTATCATCATTTAATCGATCCTAGAACTGGTTATCCTGTAAAAACGGATTTGTCAGGCGTAACTACTTTTACCAAAACATCCGTGGAAGCAGAAATTGAATGCAAGAGATTATTCTTTGCAGGTCATCCGCTAAAAGGCTGGCATGGTGATCCTGACCGTGTTGGGGCAATTTTTGTTTATAATGATGAACATGTTGAATATGATAATTTTAATCAATAAAAAATAGGACTAAGCAAATTGTTTGTTTAGTCCTATTTTGTTTAACCAACGGTCTTACCGATGTTGAAGATACTGTTGAAGACGCCGTTAGAAAGTCCAGGTGTACTGTAGATAATGAAGCGTAAGAAGCTAGAATCTATTGTTTGTTGCATGAACCATGGATTTTGCAATGCATTGAACATGGACAAGACAACGTAGACTACGAAGTAACTGGCTACTAGGGATGCCAAAGCTCCTAAGACATTGTCTAAAAGGCTGCCAAGATTAGTGGCATGTGGATTTTTAGCAGGAATCCAGCCCTTAAATATTTTCATGATCATCTTACCAACGAAGAAGATAATGAAGAATGCAGCAAAACGTGCAATCATTAATTCAACATTAGTTGTTGAATTGCTTCGAATCATTTCTCCTGTAACTTGGGTGTAAAGCCAATTGCCAAACGGATTTTGCATAAAAATTGCGACCATAAAGACAATAGCGGAACAAATTAAACCAATAATATATCTGGTAAAGCCGGTTTTATAGCCTGTATAGGCTTTATAAGCTAAGTAAGCCAAAACAATTAAAGTAACAACCATTTTTATTTCTCCTTTGCAGAATATTATACCCTATTTTGCATGCGACAAAACTTTGACGATTGCAATGAAATAGTTGATAATTGTAAGGACGATTTCTCTTTACTAATAAGTATAATTAGCGTTAAATTTAGAAGTGTGAAACAAGGTTTCACGGGTGAAAAATGAATCCTGAAAAATTTATTTTAGAATTATCAAAACATAATTTTGTATTAACTGATAAACAAAAAGAGCAATTTAAACTTTATTTTAAATTCTTAATTGAAGTCAATGAACATGTTAACTTGACTCGAATTACGGAAGAAAATGAAGTTTATCTCAAACATTTTTATGATAGTGTTACGCCACTCTTTGTTTTTGGCGATGTTTTTAAAGATGGTGCTACTCTTTGTGATGTCGGAGCTGGGGCCGGATTTCCTTCGATCCCATTAAAGATTTTAAAGCCATCTCTTAAAGTAACGATTGTTGATTCGCTGGCTAAAAGGCTGACTTTTTTGAAAGATTTGATTGCTAAATTAGATTTGGATAATGTGGAGTTAGTTCATGGCCGTGCTGAAGATGTTGGTCAAAATAAGCTTTATCGCGAAAAGTTTGATATTGTTACTGCACGGGCTGTAGCCAAGATGAGTGTTTTAAGCGAATATTGTCTACCATTGGTTAAAAAAGATGGTTATTTTGTAGCTCTTAAAGGACCAAAAGCTGAAGATGAACTGGATGAAGGACAAAAGGCACTTGCAGTTCTCGGAGGTAAATTAATTAAAGATGAAGAGTTAACTTTGCCAGGAACTACAGAAGAAAGAACTTTGGTTTTGGTTAAAAAAGTTAAAGAAACGCCAAAGAAATACCCTCGTCAAGCGGGGACGCCGCGGCGTAAACCAATATGTTAATAGGAGGATGAAAAATGTCATTATTTTCTTTTATGCATCATGATGAAGAAATCCCCAAGAATAAGCGAATTCAAGATCTTGAGTTAGATAAGATTGTTCCTAATCAATATCAACCACGACGTCAATTTTCTGATGATTCAATTAAGGAATTGGCGGATACTCTTGATCAAGATGGATTGCTTCAACCGATTGTAGTACGTGAAGATGGTGATGATCACTATGAGATTATTGCAGGTGAACGTCGCTATCGTGCTGCTAAGAGTTTAGGCTGGGAGACTATTCCTGCCATTGTCAAAAACATGAATGATGATCAAGCAGCTTCTCTTGCTTTAATTGAAAATTTGCAACGTGAAGACTTGAATCCTATTGATGAAGCTAAAGCCTATACTAATTTGATGAAATTAAATGATTTAACTCAAACTGCTTTGGCTAAAGATATGGGTAAGTCTCAATCATATATCGCAAACAAGTTGCGCTTACTTAAGTTAGATGATGACGTGCAAACTGCTTTGGTTGAAGGAAAAATTACTGCTCGTCATGGCCGTGCTCTTTTAAATCTTGATGATGCTGATCAAAAGCGAGTTTTAGCTGAGATTGAAGCTAAAGGCTTGAATGTAAAGCAAACTGAAGAAATTGCTAAAGATGTGGATGCTTACTTTAATCCTCAACCTAAGAAAAAGGAAAAAGCAGAACAAAAGCGTGTTGTTAACCGCATTCCAAAGGACCTTAAAGTTCAAATTAATACCATTAAGAAGGCTGTTAAGTTGGCTAAAGATTCAGGAATTAAAGTTAAAATTAAAGAAGATAAAAATCCAGATGATTACAAAATCACCATTGAATTAAAGAGAAAGTAGAAAGGATGGAAAATATGGTAAATGTAATTTCGGTTGCTAACCAAAAAGGTGGCGTGGGTAAGACCACTACTACTATCAATTTAGCAGCTTCAATTGCCGACCGTGGTTACCGTGTTTTAATTGTGGATATTGACCCACAAGGAAATGCCACCTCTGGTTTAGGAATTGAAAAATCAGAGATTGACCAGGACATTTACAATGTTTTGATTGACGAAATTCCAATCCAAGATACAATTCATCATACATCAATGGCTAAGTTAGACATGGTTCCAGCAACAATCAATTTATCAGGTGCTGAAACTGAATTAATTAGCATGATGGCACGTGAAACAAGATTGAAGTCAGCTTTAGATGCAGTTAGTGATCAATATGATTTTATTTTTATTGATTGTCCTCCTTCATTAGGTCAACTTTCAATTAATGCTTTTACTGCGTCTGACTCAATTTTGATTCCAGTTCAAAGTGAATATTATGCTATGGAAGGTTTAAGTCAGCTTTTGAATACTATTCGTTTAGTACAAAAGCACTTTAACAAGGACTTAGGTGTTGAAGGCGTCCTTTTAACTATGTTAGATGCTAGAACCAATTTAGGTGCAGAAGTAGTTAAGGAAGTTCAATCATACTTTAGTAAAAAAGTTTATAAAACAATTATTCCAAGAATCACTAAATTGGCAGAAGCACCAAGTTATGGTCAGCCGATTACCGAATATGCTCCAAGATCTCGTGGTGCTAAGGTATATGATGATTTAGCAAAAGAGGTGTTAAAAGCTCATGGTAAGAGACTCCAGAAGTAAAGAAAATAGAAAAAAAGGCGGATTAGGTCGTGGTATCGAAGCTTTATTTGATGATGAACCACAAATTGAGGAAACTGAAGAAGTTCAAGAACTCAATTTAAGTGAGATTCGCTCTAATCCATATCAGCCTAGAAAGCGATTTGATGACAAGAGCCTGAAAGAATTATCTGATTCTATTAAGGAAAATGGCGTTTTTCAGCCTATTATCGTCCGCAAGTCTGTTAATGGTTATGAGATTATTGCAGGTGAACGGCGCTATCGTGCATCAAAATTAGCTAAGAAAAAGACCATTCCTGCAATCGTTCGCAAGTTTGACGAAAGTCAAATGATGGAAGTAGCCGTCTTAGAAAACTTGCAACGTGAAGATTTGACCCCACTTGAAGAAGCACAAGCTTATGAAATGCTACAAAAGAATCTGGGTTTAACTCAGGAAGAAGTTTCTAAGAGAATGGGCAAGTCTCGTCCATACATTGCCAATTATTTACGTTTATTGACTTTGCCAAGCAAAACTAAGCGTTTATTGCAACATGGCGAATTATCAATGGGTCAAGCTAGAACTCTTTTAGCTTTAAAAGACAAAGATAAAATTGATAGTTTAGCCAAAAAGGTGGCCCAAGAAGGGATACCTGTTCGTAAGGTTGAAGCCTTGGTCAATGAAATGAATGCCAAAAAGCCCCAAAAGAAGGCTGTTAAAAAGTCAGCCTTTATTAGAGCAAGCGAAAACCAATTGTCTAATAAATTTGGCGCAAGCGTTAATATTTCAGAGACTAAAAAGGGTAAAGGTCACCTATCAATTGATTTCACTTCTGCCGAAGAGTTGAATAGAATTCTTGATTTGTTAGGTGTTGATTTAGATGACTAAAGAAATCACTTATAATTTAGCTGATACAGTTCAAATGAAAAAGTCTCACGCATGCCAAGTCAACGACTGGGAAATTTTGCGTATGGGTGCTGATATTAAGCTGAAGTGTATGGGATGCGGCCATATGGTTATGATGCCGCGTAGCGAATTTAATCGGAAGATGAAAAAGGTTTTAACTAAAGCTAATGATCCGGTTAATGCAAAAAAAGAGCAATATGTGCCAAAAGATCGTATCGCTCGCCCTAATTTTAGATAAAATAGACAAGTAAGATAAAATATTAAAATAGTTTTTTAGAAAAAGAGGACAACAAATGTCATTAACTGCTGGTATCGTTGGTTTGCCAAACGTTGGTAAGTCAACTTTGTTTAATGCGATTACTAAGGCTGGTGCAGAAATGGCTAACTACCCATTTGCCACCATTGAACCAAATGTCGGGATGGTTGAAGTTCCTGACAAGCGTTTAGCAAGAATCCAAGAATTAATTCCTGCTAAGAAGATTGTGCACACTACTTTTGAGTTTACTGATATTGCTGGTTTGGTAAAGGGTGCTTCAAAGGGTGAAGGTCTTGGTAACAAATTCCTCGAAAACATTCGCCAAACTGATGCTATTGTTCACGTAGTTCGTGCTTTTGATGATGACAACATTACCTCAGTTACAGGTAAGGTTGATCCAGAAGAAGACATTAATACTATTAATTTGGAACTTGCAATTGCTGACCTTGATGCTGTTAACCGTCGCATTAACAAGGTAAAGAAGGTTGCTCAACAAGGTGACAAGGAAGCTAAGGCAGAAATGGCTGTACTTAACAAATTGCAACCAGTTCTTGAAGAAGGTAATGCTGCTCGTTCAATCGACTTTAATGAAGATGAACAAAAGATTGTTAAGGGCTTATTCCTTTTGACTTCTAAGCCAGTTATTTATGTTGCTAACATTGCTGAAGATTCAATGGCTGATCCAGAAAGCGACAAGTACTACCAAATCGTTAAGAAGCACGCTGAAAGCGAAGGTGCTGAATGCTTGGGTATTTCTGCTGCAACTGAAGAAGAAATCGCTGGCATGGCTGACGATGAAAAGAAGGAATTCCTTGAAATGGAAGGCGTTGAAGAATCTGGTTTGGACCGTTTGATTCGTGCCGCTTACCACATCTTAGGTCTTAGAACCTTCTTTACTGCTGGTGGTCCTGAAACTCGTGCATGGACTTTCCACAAGGGTATGAAGGCTCCACAAGTTGCTGGTGTTATTCACTCAGACTTTGAACGTGGCTTCATTCGTGCAGAAGTTGTTTCCTTCGATGATTTAGACAAGCTTGAAACTATGCAAAAGGTTAAGGAAGCTGGTAAGTTGCGTCTTGAAGGTAAGGACTACGAAGTTCAAGATGGTGACATTATCGAATTTAGATTTAATGTCTAGGAGGAAGAATGGCTGAAGAGACAAAAAAAGAACAAACAGCTTCAAATATTGATAGCGAAAAACAAGCAAAGTTAAAGCGTCAAACTGAAGCTGACAATCAAGATGAAAAAATTAAACAAATGGATCCAAAGGAATTACGTAATAAGTTAAGTAATAAAAATCAAGATTACGTTTTTCGTTTGGAAAAAGAATTGCAATTGCAAGGTTCAATTTCCCGTGCCGAAGCAGTAGAGATGACTGATAAACTATTAGGTGAAATTGTAGTGGCACAACGTCATGGACAACCAGCTAATGGTTTATACTTAGCTTCACCAAAGATTAAGGCAGAGCAAATGCTTCATCCGGATAAGAAGCCCGTTGCAACTCCATTTTGGCAATTAGCTATTGATGGTGCATTAATGTATCTTGCAATTTTTGTTGGTTTGTTTGGAGTCGTTGCTTTATTTGAAACTAAACAACCTAAGAATTCACAAATGGGTATTTTAACCTTAGCCAGTGTTGGTATCGTAATGGGCATCGGTATGGTGAAATATAATGACTGGATAATGCCTAAAAATGGTAAGCGCCAATCATGGGCTAAAATCATTTTAGGGATGATAGGCGTTGTTGTCGTATTATTCGTCTGGATTTGGTTACTATCTCTTCCAGGCTTAAGACCTATTAACCCGGTATTGCCAGGTGAAGTAGATATTATTATTGCGGCAGTTGCATTTGGTGCTCGTTACTTATTCAGAAGATATTACAAGATCACTGGTTCACCGTTTGCACCAAATATGCAACGCAAATAATTTGCTTCTTTTTTTAAAAAAGTACATACTTAATTTAATAACGTCAAAAAAGATAAATAGGTAATAGCCTATTTATCTTTTTATTTATGAAGTGCATGGAAAGGTGGGTCTATATGGTCAAAACACTAAGCAAATCGATTAGACAATACAAAAAATTGTCATTGCTCTCACCATTATTCGTTATTGGTGAAGTAATTATCGAAATGCTGATTCCATATTTGGTCGGAATTTTGATTGATAATGGAATTATGAAGGGGAATATGCCCTATATCAGTAAAATGGGGTTGTTATTACTGATAATAACTATAGTTTCACTGATATTAGGTGCGAGTGCGAGTTATGTTTCCGCACATGCTGCAGCGGGTTTTGCATCTAATTTACGTAAAGATATGTTCTACCATATGCAGGACTATTCTTTTGAAAATATTGATCGTTTCTCAAGTGCCAGTTTGGTTACGCGTTTGACTACTGATGTTAATAACGTACAAATGGCATATCAGATGATTATCAGAATTGCGGTTAGAGCACCAATGATGTTCATCGTTTCAATTGTGATGTCTATCATAATTAGTCCAAGATTATCTTTGATTTTCTTAGTTATAGGCCCAATTTTTGCGATTCTATTAGGATTAATTATTAAAGCAGCATATCCATATTTCCCTAAAATTTTTAGAGGATATGACCGTATGAACCAAGTCGTTCGTGAAAATGTTCGGGGTATTCGCGAAGTAAAGACTTACGTTCAAGAAAAAGATCAGATTAAACAATTTGAGAAGTCATCAGGCTTTATCTATAAGTTATTCGCTACCGCACAAAAGATTATGTCTTTAAATGCGTTAGTTGTAGCGGCTGTTTTGAACATTTCAACTTTGGCTATCTGCTGGTTTGGTGCTAAAGAAGTTGTTGGTGGCAGTTTGCAAACTGGTCAACTTATCTCAATGTTTACTTATTCAAACTCTGTTTTGTTCAGTTTGAATATTTTAGCTATGATTACTACGCAATTAGTTGTTTCAGGTGCCAGTGGTCGTCGTATTGCTGCCGTCATTACTGAAAAGCCAACTATTGAAAATCCTAAAAAGCCACTTAAGCGTTTAACTAATGGTGAAATTATTTTTGATCATGTAAGTTTTAAATATGAACTAGCTGACAAGACTGATGCGTTACATGATATCAATTTGCATATCAAATCGGGTGAAACTCTAGGAATTATCGGTGAAACTGGTTCTTCTAAGTCAACTTTGGTTTCAATGATTCCGCGTTTATATGATGTAACGGCAGGTGCCGTTCGTGTAGCGGGTCATAACGTTAAGTCATATGACTTAAAGACGTTGCGTGATAACGTTGCGATGGTTTTGCAAAACAACGTTTTGTTCACTGGTACAGTAAAAGATAACCTCAAATGGGGTAACGAAAATGCAACCGATGAACAAGTTGTAGCTGCAGCTAAGATTGCGCATGCTGATGGCTTTATTCGTGAAATGCCGGATGGTTACGATACCATGATCGAACAAGGTGGTAATAACGTCTCTGGTGGTCAAAAGCAGAGAATTACTATTGCGAGAGCCTTGCTTAAGAATCCTAAGATTTTAATTTTGGATGATTCAACTTCAGCTGTTGATACCAGTACTGAACGTGAAATTAGAACTTCTTTGGCTAAAGACATGCCAGATACAACGAAGATCATCATTTCACAAAGAATTGTTTCAATTAAGGATGCTGACCGCATCATCGTGATGGATCACGGTAAAATTCAAGATATTGGAACGCATGAAGAATTGATGAAGACTAATGAGCTTTATAGTTCAATTGCTAAGTTCCAAGAAGAACAAGGAAAGTAGGTGAGCGTTATGGATCAAGCAGTAGATAATAAAAATCAAACTAAGGACAATCGAATTAAGATTTTGATGCGTTTGCTTAAATTAGTAAACAGTACAAGTCCATGGATGCTCATCATTTCCATGATTACCATCGTTTTAGCAGCGGCAAGTAATGTTATCGGTTCATTATTTATTGAACGATTAATCAATGATTACATTATTCCGCTAACTAAGGAAAAGGTGCCAAATTATGGTCCACTTGCAACTGCTATTGCGGTAATGTTTGGTATTTATGCCATTGGATTTTTGTCTAACTATTTGTTCAACATGTTAATGGGTGTGTTAGCTCAAAAGGTACAATTCCGTGTTCGTAACGAAATGTTCACCCACATGGAAAGCTTGCCAATTTCATACTTTGATCAAAATGAATTTGGCGATATCATGAGTCGTTATACTAACGATATCGATACCTTGATGCAGATGATTTCACAGTCCATTCCACAATTTACTAACTCAGCTTTAAGTTTGATCTTCGTTGTGGTAGCGATGTTCTCACTTAGCTGGCAACTTACTGTATTTTCATTCATTATCTTTGCCATGTCATTTGGTATCGTGCGTTTCTTGACTTTAAGATCAAGTCACTACTTCCAAGTTCAACAGAAGAAGTTGGGACAAATCAATGGTTATAACGAAGAAATGCTTAATGGGTTAAAGGTTATTAAGGTCTTCAGTCATGAACCAGAATCTAAAACAGGTTTTGATAAGTATAACGAAGAATTGCGTCAAGCTTCAGGTAAGGCCAACACCTATGCCACTATCCTTTTCCCAATCATGGGTAACATGGGCAACTTGCTCTATGTTTTAATTGCCTTTGTTGGTGGTGCTGTGGCTATTAACGGCTGGGCTCCATTATCTCTTGGTGCTATTGGTTCATTCTTGCAATTATCAAAGCAGTTTAGTATGCCAATTGCCCAGATTTCACAACAGTTGAACTCAATTGTGATGGCTTTAGCTGGTGCCGAAAGAATCTTTAATTTGGAAGATCAAGCTTCTGAAACTGACAATGGTGATGTTACAATTTCACGAGGTGCTGAAGTCGGCAGTATGTGGAATTGGAATGTTCCTGAAAAAGATGGTTCTGTTAAGAAAGTACCGGTTCGCGGACACATCATTTTTGATCATGTTAATTTTAGCTATGTTCCAGAACACCAAATTTTGCATGATATTTCAATCAATGCCAAGCCAGGGATGAAAGTTGCCTTGGTTGGTGAAACTGGTGCTGGGAAGACTACCATTTCAAATATGTTGAACCGATTCTATGATATTGATTCAGGTAAAATTACGTATGATGGTATCCCGATTAAACAGATCAAGAAGGATGATTTGCGTAGATCACTTTCAATTGTTTTGCAGGAAACACACTTGTTTACTGGCACTATCATGGATAACATCCGCTTTAGTAATCCTGAAGCTAGTGATGATGATGTTTACCAAGCAGCTAAATTGTCACATGCCGATGAATTTATTCACGATCTTGATCATGGCTATGATACTGTGATTGATGGAGACGGTGGAGATTTATCACAAGGGCAAATGCAGCTGCTCAGTATTGCGAGAGCGATGATTGCTGACGAACCTGTAATGATCTTGGATGAAGCAACCTCAAGTATTGATACTAAGACCGAAAAGATGGTTCAAGCAGGTATGGACAACTTGCTTGCTGGACGAACTAGTTTTGTTATCGCCCACCGTTTGTCAACTATCGTAAACTCTGATTTGATCTTGGTACTTGATCATGGTCATATCATTGAATCTGGTAACCACGAAGAGCTATTGAAGCGAAAGGGTTACTACTACGAGCTTTACACTGGTAAAAAAGAAATTGAATAGAAGTAAAATAGAGCACAAGTTGCTCTATTTTTTGTATTTTTCTAAAAAATAGCTTTACCTTTCAGCCTTTTATTGAAAAATAGTAAAATATAGACCATAGGGTCTGCTACACTAGTAGATAAAGATACAGACTATAATCAATTAGCAAAATAAAGAGAGGGGTTTTCTTTATGAAAATCTTAGTTGTTGATGATGACAAGGAAATCGTAGAATTATTAAGCATCTATCTGAAAAATGAAGGTTATGAACCAATTGCGGCATACAGCGGCAAAGAAGCAATTACTAAATTAACCACGACTCCAGATATCGCTTTGATGATACTGGATATAATGATGCCAAATATGTCAGGAATTGAAGTGATTAAGGAAGTCAGAAAAGATTCAGATATTCCAATTATTATTGTTTCAGCTAAGACTGGCGACATGGACAAGATTCAAGGGTTAATCACCGGTGCCGACGATTATGTATCTAAGCCATTCAACCCACTTGAAGTAATGGCTAGGGTTCGTTCACTTATTCGTCGTAGTCAAAAACAAGTTAAAGATGATGAACCAGATGTTTTGGAGGTAGGTCCATTAGTTATTAACCGTGATTCACACGAAGTTAAAACTATTGATGGCAAAGCAATTCAATTAACTGCTCTTGAATTTGGTATTTTATATCTTTTAGCTAGTCATCCTAACCGAGTATTTTCAGCAGATGAAATCTTTGAACGCGTATGGCAACAAGAATCTATTGTTTCAGCTAAAACTGTTATGGTTCACGTTTCACACTTGCGTGATAAGATTCAAAAAGCTACCGGCGGTGAAGATGTCATTCAAACTGTTTGGGGCGTAGGATATAAAGTCGAGGCGTAGTTAATGAAAAAAGAACGCGTCAAGCTTACTGGCGCTGAAAAAAGTGAGTTGTTTGCAGAAGGAGTGGTAACCATCGTCCTTCTGCTTTTGTTAAATTTATCAATTATTATTCTGATTCACCTGGCTATTTTGCAAGATGAGAGCTTAGTTAATGGCATTTATTTTTTGAAAAAAACAATGACATTTGCTGGTGGGTATCATCTTTGGTCTTGGCAGAATACGTTTATTATTTTGATGGGGATAGGCGATATTGTCGTTTTATATTGGCGACTGATTAGACGCTATCATCAAATGCAGCTACGCCACGTAATTTCAGAATTGCATTATATTGCAAGTGGACACTTTGATCATCGAATCAACTTTCGAGTTCGTCCAGATTTGCAACGTGTGGTTGATTCTATTAATTCTTTAGTTGATAGTACGGTTAATTCAATTAATGAGGAACGTGCAATTGAACAGTCAAAAGATGAATTGATTACCAACGTTTCGCATGATATCAGAACGCCGTTAACTTCAATTATTGGTTATTTGGGATTGTTGAAAAGTGGGGTTGCCTCACCAGAAGATCAGCAAAAATACGTTAACATTGCGTATACTAAGGCTGAGCAGATGAAGTCTCTTGCTAATGATTTATTTGAATATACTACCCTTAAATCTACTAAGTTGAATTTGAGCAATTTACATATTTATTCAATGTTAGAGCAAGTTGCTGCGGGATTTGAACTAGAAGCTGAGAAAAAGGGCATAGAAATTAAAATTGAAGCTCGGCCCAAAAATTTAACCATTAAGGCTGATGCAGAAAAATTAGTGCGAGTTTATAATAATTTGATTTCTAATGCCTTTAAATACGGTATTGGCGCTACGCAGATTAAATTAGTGGCTAATCTAGTAAATAAACGTGAAGTTGAATTACGTGTAGAAAATAATGGTGAACCTATTCCGAAGAAATCGTTGAAAAAGATATTTGATCGTTTTTACCGCGTGGAGACATCGCGCAATACAAAAACTGGTGGTACAGGATTGGGACTTTCTATCACCAAGGGTGTGGTTGATTTGCATCACGGAACTATTAGATGCGAATCGGATAAGAATTGGACAAGTTTTATTATTCGTTTACCACTTAATCCTAAGAAGGCAAACAGCAAGGGCTAGCTGTGTTATAATTTTGAATGAAATGTTTTAATACAACGAGGAGAAAAAATGAGTATTTCTTTAAATACCTGTATTTTAATTTTAAAAGAGCATCATTTACTTAAGTCAAGTGCAGTACAAGATACTGTAGCAACCAAGATGGAATACGTGTCATATGATTCACGTGATATCCAAACTAACACTTTATTCTTCTGTAAAGGTGCAGGCTTTAGACCAACATATTTATCAATGGCTAAAGATAATGGAGCAATCTGCTACGTAGCTGAACAACCTTATCCAGAAGGTAAAGGGATGCATGCATTGATCGTACGTGACGTATCAAAGGCAATGGCATTACTTTCAGCAGCATTCTTCCGTTTTCCACAAGATGATTTGTATGTAGTAGCATTTACTGGAACTAAGGGTAAGACTACTTCTGCATACTTTTTAAAGGGAATGCTCGACCAAGCTAATGGCGGCAAGACCGCTTTGATTTCATCAGTTAATGACGTTGTTGGACCAAAGCCAGAAGATAGTTTTAAGTCTAGTTTGACTACCCCAGAAAGTTTGGACTTGTTCCGTGACATGCGTACTGCTGTTGATAACGGAATGACTCACTTGGTAATGGAAGTTTCAAGTCAAGCATACAAGAAGAATCGTGTCTTTGGTTTAACTTATGATTTAGGTTTCTTCTTGAATATTAGTCCAGACCATATTGGACCAAATGAACACCCTAATTTTGCAGATTACTTACACTGCAAGTTGCAATTATTGGTAAATTCACGCAAGTGTATTATCAATGCAGAAACTGCTCACTTCAATGAGGTTTACGCTGCAGCAACCACTACTACTAATCCTGATAGCATTTACTTATTTGCTAGAGAAGATTTTGAAAATCCGGATTTAAAGGTACCAATTGACTTCAGATTTGCTTCTCAAGAATTAGATATGAAGGAAACTCGCTTCAAGTTATTCTGCTCTAGTGATAAGGCACGTAAATTGCCAATCAACGGTGACTATACTTTGAAGATGCTTGGTGACTTTAATGAATCAAACGGTACTGCTGCGATTATCGGTGCTGGTCTTGCAGGCCTTAACCATGATCAATGTGCTAAGGGTATTCGTGATGTAACTATTCCAGGTCGTATGCAAACTGAAAGAACTAAGAGCCACGGAATGGTTGTAGTTGACTATGCACACAATAAAGCTTCGATGATGGCTTTAATGAACTTCATGCAAAGTGAATTTAATAATCCTAAGATTATTGTGGTCGTTGGTGCACCTGGTGATAAAGGGGTATCTCGTCGTCCAGGCTTTAGTGAAAGTTTAAGTGCATATGCAGATAAAGCATTTTTGACTACTGATGATCCAGGATTCGAAGACCCTAAGAGTATTGCCGAAGAAATAGATTCAGGTATCGATCACTCTAAATGCGACGTTACAATTGAATTAGACCGTAAGAAAGCTATTCATGACGCGATTGCTATGGCTGGTCCAGATGATGTAGTCTTAATCTGCGGCAAGGGTGCAGATGCATTCCAAAAGATTCGCGGCGTAAATACTCCATATCCATCAGATATCGTAGTTGCTCAAGAAGTGATCAATGAATTAGAAGGTCAAAAAGAGCATTTTAGAAAGTAGAAGATAAGATGAAACATTTCTTTAGTATTATTGGTGGGATGGGAACCATTGCCACTGAAAGTTATGTTCGTTTAATTAACCATCGAGTAAAAATTGCGCGAGACCAAGATTATTTAAACTATATTTTGGTTAATGATGCTCAAGTTCCTGATAGAACTGCTTATATTAAGGATCATTCTAAGCCTAACTTCTTTTATGATTTAAAAGATGATGTAGAAGGCCAGGATAAGCTGGGAACAGACTTTTTGGTAATGCCATGCAACACTGCGCATTATTTCTATGATGATTTGGCAGCACTTACTGATAAGCCATTCTTGCATATGATGCGGATTGCAGTGCACAATTTTGTTGATAATTATCCTGATGAAAAGAAAATTGGCTTAATTGCTACAGAAGGGTCAATTTATGATCATTTATATGCCGATGAAATTCAAAAAGTTGGCAGGACGGTAGAATTAGGTGATCCTGAGATTCAGCCGATGGTCAATGAATTGATTTATTCTGATATTAAAGAAAAAGGCATTGTTGATCATGACTTGTATCACAAGATTTTGAAAACAATGCATGATAAGTATGGCTGCAACGTTATTTTGCTTGGTTGTACTGAATTATCTTTAGCTCAAGAAAAGGCACCAGATCATCCTTATAACGTGATTGATCCGCAATCAATTATTGCTGACGTGTCAATTGAGGTTGCGCTTAAGATTCGTCACGGGATGGATCCTGAAGAAGCATGTAAGAAATATATGTATAAGTAAAAAATACCGAATCAGTGCGAAGCTGGTTCGGTATTTTGTTGGACTATAATTTACAATATTATAATATAGTAAATCGTAATATTGTAAATAGGTTATATGAGAGAATGAATGATTTAATAGATGTTTGGAACATAATAGTAAAAGAAGATTATCATGTCCCCTGGGGAATGGCTGCGCTTTATGAAGGCATAATTGCGACGATTTTTTGCCAGGTTTTTCGTTGATTAGAGAATTAATTTTGAAGGTTCATTTTGATTTTTTAGGACTATAATAAGAGCAAATGAAAAATCAAAGAAGGTCTCAAAATGTATCAAGAAGATGAAAACGACTTGAAGATTTGGCTTTTAAATAATATTACTGATTTGTTAGTAAACGAAAATACTAAACCAGAAGAACGCAAAGTTTTGCTTAATGCTAAGCATCAACTCGAAACTGGCGAATCAGCTAACTATGTTTGCAACTTAATTCGTGTTGGTCTTGATCCTTTAAGCTGGCAAAGCAAGTTATCTAAGGGTGTGACTGAATTTCACTATGAGATTGCTAATGGTGTTCGCCCTGTCTCTCATCAAGCAGGAGCACTTGGTGGTGCAGCCTTAGGCTTGGCCTTTTCGGGCATTGGTAGAAGATAAAACAGAAATTAAATATAAGAAAATAGCTATTAACCTAAAATGGTTTGATAGCTATTTTTTTGCACCTCAATATAAAATTATATATTTACAGCCAATAATTATCGTAATACAATAAAAATGATGAGAGGTAGATAACTCTATAGGGAGGAATGAATTATGAAAAAGTTTATCCTGAATCTAATAACGGTAATTAGCTGGATTATTGAAATATTTATGTGGTTTTCAATTGCTGTATGTACACTCATGGCAGGATCTTTTGTATTCTTATTAGTTAAAATGCCAGATGTAATCAGAGAAATTGCTAAAGAACCTGGTTTACGCCAGTATAGTAGCCAATTTTGGCATATACTACCATCTTTTATGATTATTGGTTTGATAGCTGTTATTTTCTTTAATCTTGGCATTCATAATGTGCGGCACTTGATCAAGAATATCAAGCAAGAAGTTTACTTTGATCAGGCTAACCTGCATGAATTGAAGCAATTGTTAATTAGATCAATTGTTTATACAGTGTTGTCAATTATTTCCTGGGCAATTATCTTGCCAATGGACAGCACACCATTTTATCCTAATGCATATATTGCTGATCTGGTATTTATTGCGATTGTCTATGTTGTCTACTTGATCTTTAAGCATGGCTTAGCCTTACGTGATGACACTAACAAGATTATTTAGGAAGGGAGAATATAAATGAAAAATAAAGTTTTTAAATTACTTAACATCGTATCCTGGATTGGCGAAATATACTTTGTTTTGATGGCGATCTTCTATTTGATCTTTTTAGTTGCTGCAGTCATAACGCCCGGAACGCAAGGCTGGATTCGCCAGATGATGATTACTCCATTTTTTAAAGTAAGCAATGGTCCTTCAGCATGGATGGTGATTGCTGTGGCATTAATTGCCGATATTGTGATGATTGTAATTGTTCATTATTTACAAAAAATGATTGTAAATTTAAATCAAGAGAAGTATTTTGAACAAGATAACCTGCAATTATTGCAGCGGTTGCTGGCGACTGTAGGTATTTATACTATACTAAATTGGGTCAATGTCTTGTTGATTTGCGTGACTGGTGAATTTGCTAAAGCAGACCAGCTTTCTAGTGAATGGGTAGCAAGTAGCTGGAATGCCTTAATCTTTTTAGCAATTATCTATATTATTTATCTAGTATTTAAATCTGGTTTAAAACTGCAACAAGAATCAGATACTTTTATTTAATGGGGATGAAAACAGATGATTGAAGTAACTGTTGACTTTATGCTGTTAAAAAGAAAGATGAAGTCAAAAGATTTAGCTAAAGAAATTGGGATTACACCGGCGAACTTGTCTATTTTGAAAACAGGTAAGGCACATGGTGTTCGTTTTGATACACTTAGCAAAATTTGTAAGGCATTAGATTGCCAACCTGGTGATTTGCTTAAGTATGTGCCAGATGATGAAGATAAAGGTGAAGATGATGAAAAATAAAAATGAATTTTCAGCTTTAAAATTATTTATCTCAATGCTAATTGCTTGGGCAATAGTATTTGTCGGAGCCTGGGCTGGTAAGGGTTTTAGTGCAGACTTTTTTGCAATGCCACGTTTTGTCGTAGTACTAGTTACTTCTGTTGCCGGTGCAATTGTAATTGGACCGGCGATTTATGGCTTTTTGTATATTGGCAGGAAGCATGATAAGTAAAATCCATTAGTGAAATTTTGAATTGGATATTGACAAATTAGGCAATAGATATTAGTGTATTAGTTAAGTGATACAGATGCGGAAGGACGTGTAGACATGGTCATTATGATAGTTGCAAACATAGTTTTAGTTTATTTAGCCATTTGTTTTTTAGTCAGTATGGCTAGAACAATTGGAGCAAAGCGTGAAGAATGGCATGTCTACAATGGACAAGGCATGAGTTTTGGAGAGGCTTTTGTAAGATATTTCATTGAAGATATCACGCTGGGCCAGATAACGATTTAGGAGGTGTACGTATAATGATGTACTTACTATATATTTTGATTGGTTTATTGATTGTTCTAGGTGTTAATTTAGCAATTACCGCATTTTGGGCAGTGCATGATATGTACGTACACCGAGATCGAGAAGACCAAGATTTCACTACTTTTAAAAAATATTTTGTTAAAAATAATAATATTCCAACTAAAATGTCAGATATTTTCAATTAACGAAGCCGCCGCAAGGCGGTTTTTTTGTTGGAAAAAGTTTCGGATTCCCAGTTTTAAGTTAATCGAGCGCACTATTATGCTAAAATTGAAAGCGAATACAAAAAAGCTTGAATAGGGGAATTTTATGACTAATAAATTAATTAACTTTACTAAAGATGGACAAAAAATTATTTTAAATTATCAAGATAAACCTTTAGAGTTAACAGTCTTAACTCCAGAGATTATTCGTGTGTTTCAAGATCGCGGCAACGCCAGCAATTCTTACGCCATTGAAGGCGATAAGGAAATTAAGACTGACTTTGATGTTGAAGATAAAGGCGATCATGCTGAAATAACAACTGAAAAGTTAACTGTTAAGGCATACGATGACGAAAAGATTGATGTTTATGATGAAAAAGGCGATCCGTTAATTATTGATTATCGCGGCAGTAGAACGCCAATCGATCGTCAGATGGACAAAGAGCACTTGAAGCTAGCTGAATCAGAAGGCCATGATGTTAAGAAATTGCTGGGCATGCATGATGAAAACTATTATGAAATTATCAAGACTTTAGCCAGCGATGAACAATTTTATGGCCTGGGTGATAAAACAGGTTTCTTAAACAAGCGTCATTATGCTTATGACAACTGGAATACTGATAATCCTGATCCGCAAGTAGAAAGTTTCACTCGACTTTATAAGTCAATTCCAATTTTACTTGGTATTAAAAATGGTCATCCTTACGGTATCTTTTTTGACAATACTTACCGCAACCACATTGATCTAGGTAAAGAAAGCAACAATTATTATTACTACTCAGCAGTTGATGGCAATATTGATTACTACATTATTGGCGGTGATTCACTTAAGGAAGTTATCACTAACTATACTTATCTGACCGGCCGTGTACCAATGCCTCAAAGGTGGACATTAGGTTATCAACAATCACGTTGGGGCTATAGTGTCAGCCAAAAACAAGTAGAAAAGATCGCTGAAAATTTGCGCAAATATGATTTGCCATGCGATGTTTTACACCTTGATATCGACTACATGGATGGATATCGTGTCTTCACTTGGAGAAAAGATACCTATGAAGCTCCAGAAGATTTTGTTAAAAAGATGCGTAAGCTCGGCTTCAGAATTATTACGATCATCGACCCGGGTGTAAAGAAGGATGACGACTACAAGATCTACCAAGAGGGTCTTGAAAAGGGCTACTTCGTTAAGGCTCCAGATGGCACTGTTTATGTAAACCAAGTTTGGCCTGGCGATTCAGTCTTCCCAGACTTTGGCCGCAAAGAAGTACGTAAGTGGTGGGCTAAGAACTGCAAGTACTTAGTTGACCTTGGCGTTTCAGGTATCTGGGACGATATGAATGAACCTGCATCCTTCAAGGGTGAAATTCCACAAGATATCGTCTTCCATAATGAAGAAGAAGCTTCAACTCATAAGAAGATGCACAATGTCTATGGTCATAACATGGCTAAGGCGACTTATGAAGGTTTGAAGAAATTCAGTGGAAAACGTCCATTTGTCATTACGCGTGCAGCATATGCAGGAACGCAAAAGTTTTCCACAGTTTGGACTGGTGACAACCAAAGTTTATGGACACATGTCCAAATGATGATTCCACAATTATGTAACTTAGGTATGAGTGGATTCAGCTTTGCCGGTACTGATATCGGTGGCTTTGGTGCTGACACAACACCTGAATTGTTGACTCGTTGGATCGAAGGCGCATTGTTTAGTCCACTTTACAGAAACCACGCGGCTCTAGGCACTCGCTCACAAGAACCATGGGTATTTGGCGAACCAACTTTGTCAATTTACCGTAAATACTTGAAGCTTCGTTACCGTTTCATTCCATATCTTTACGATGAATTCTATCGTGAAACTAAGACAGGTTTGCCAATTATGCGTCCACTTGTCCTTAATTATGAAAATGATCCACAGGTGTATAACTTGAATGATGAATATATGGTAGGCGAGGACATTTTGGCAGCCCCAGTTGTTCAAGAAGGTCAAACTAGCCGTGCAGTCTACTTGCCAGAAGGTGAATGGATTGATTTCTGGAATGGCGTTGAATATAGCGGCAAGAATACGATCCTGGTTGACGCTCCAATTGATAAATTGCCATTGTTTATTAAGAAGAATACGATTTTGCCATGGGGCAATGAAGTTAGCCACATTTCTGATGAGCCAGATAAGACCATGACCTTCAGAGTCTTTGGCGACAAAGGTAAGTACACTCATTACCAAGATAACGGTCTGGACTTCAATTACCAAAATGGCGAATACAACTGGTACGATGTGGAAGTTGCTGACGGTCATGTGGAAATTAAGTTGGCACATCATGGTTATGCACATGAATATCAACAGATTATAGTTAAGTTAGCTGATCGCGAAGTTGTCTTCTTTGATTATTGCGACGGTGAATACGTAGAAAAATAAAAATAAGTTTGTAGCCATCGATTAAATTTGGTGGCTATTTTTTGTGGGTGAAAAAATATTAAAGTTGAATATTATAAGACTTCAACTAGTGTATTTCATGAACTAGTTAGAGCTTTTTTGATACCAAATCGGTCCTTCTTTACATGTGAAGCTGTCGTTTTAATATGATTTTATAAAGGGGGGATGAACCAAACACCGTTAACGCGCATAACTGGTAAAATTTTGGGCATTTTTGGTGAAATTATTACCCAGGTGTTAATTTATGCGTTAGGTTTAGCAGGTTGTTATTATGCTGCACCGTATATTGGTGGGGTTAGCTACAGTTTCAACAAGTTCAAACCGATGATCGACCAAGTCGTAGGCAACCTTTTGTCCTGGAGCCTACTGTTCACGGTACTAGCTTTAGTATTATTCATCATCTTCGCCGCATTTTGTGGTGCTTTGACTACTAAGAGCGAGAATGCAAATAAGGCAGTTTCACCTTTGACGACTGTCGGTATTGTTGGCTTCTTGATCGCAATCAACTTGCAATCAGCAGGTGATCCGATCTGGGCTAAGATTTTGTCATATGTTCCATTCTTATCATCATTCATTATGCCAATGAGAGTGCTGAAAGGAAATGCGACTGGCTTTGAAGCAGGAATTTCAGCTGTGGCTGCTTTGTTAGCAATAGTAATTTCCTTTATGTGGATCAGACGTATCTATCCGAAGTTGATTTTACAAACTGATGATTTAGGTCCATGGCAAAACTTTAAGCGTGGATTGCTCAATTAGAATATTTATTTAGCCAGCAAGAAATAATCTTGCTGGTTTTTCTTCGTCATTTTTGTTTATTCTTCGTCAAATAGGGTAAAATGACTAAGAATAATTATCAGTGACTACGAAAACAGATCATGTAAATACACATGATCTGTTTTTTGCGTAAAAAATGCATAAAAATGAATTTTAATGAAGAATAATTAATGAAAATGATTATTTTTGAAGAAATGTGATTGATTTTGGAGAAAAAAGCGGATACAATAATGATCGAGGTGAAAAAGAAATGCTGACACAGGAACGCCAAAGCTTAATTGAAAACTACGTTAATCAGCACGAAGTATGCCGCGTTAGCGAGTTATGCGACTTAACTGATACATCCGAATCAACTATCCGTCGCGATCTTATTCAGATGGAGAAGAACGGAATGCTTAAGCGTGTGCATGGCGGTGCTCAATCAGTAAAAAATTTTTCTCGTGATGTTTCCCAAAACGTCCGCTTTAATTTGAATCATGACGTTAAAATTGCGATTGCTAAGTATGCAGCTCGCAACTTTGTTCAACCCGGTGATAATGTCTTTATCGATGCGGGAACGACCACATATGAGTTAGTCCCATTTTTGGCCGATGTTCCCAAGGTGAAGATCATTACCAATGGTGTTGAAACGGCGTTATGTAGCTTGAATCACGGCATTAAGACCATCTTAATTGGTGGCGAGGTCAAAGATGACACTCATGCGGTGATTGGTCAAACTGCACTCGCTCAAATTAGAGAGATGAACTTTTCAGTTAGTTTTGTTGGAGCTAACGGAATCGAAAAAAATGGCAATCTTACAACGCCAGATCCCGAAGAAGCTGCAATTAAGGCTGCCGAAATTAAACAAGCTAGACATGCCTATGTTTTAGCTGATTCATCCAAGATTGGTGAACGCAACTTTGCGGTTTTCGCCAATACCAAGGACGTTTACGTGGTAACAGATCAACTTAAATCCAGTCAAAAAGCGGCATTACCTGCCGATATCAACCTAGAGGAGGCAAAATAATGATCTATACAGTAACTGTTAACCCAGCGCTTGACTATGTTCTTCAATTAGAAAAAGTTAACCGCGGGGAAGTTAACAGAACTAATAATGATGCATTTTTAGCAGGTGGGAAAGGAATTAACGTTTCTCAAATTCTTAACCAATTAAGTGTTGATAACACTGCTTGGGGCTTTGTTGGTGGTTTCACTGGCAAGGAATTGGTTCGCCAATTAAACCAAAAGAGAATTGAAAGTGACTTCGTTACTATTTCAGACAACACTCGTGTGAACGTTAAGATTCATGCAGAAAAGGAAACTGAAATTAACGCAGCTGGTCCTAACATTACTAACCAAGAAATCGTTGCTTTCAAGGATCGTTTGAACGACTTGAAAAAGGGTGACATTGTTGTCATGAGTGGTTCACTTACTCCAAGCTTACCAACTGATTTTTATCAATCACTTCTTCCAACTATTAAGGAAGCTGGTGCAGAATTCGTAGTTGATACTACTGGTCAAGCTCTTCTTGATACTTTGGAATACAAGCCATTAGTAATCAAGCCTAACCACCACGAATTGGCTGACCTCTTTGGCGTAACCTTTGATTCTAGCGACGTGATGCTTGAATACGCACAAAAGTTGCTTGATATGGGTGCACAAAATGTCATGGTTTCAATGGCTGGCGAAGGTGGTTTCCTTTTGACTAAGGATCACGTATACCACGCTAAGGGTGCCGTTGGTACTGCTGTCAACTCAGTTGGTGCCGGTGACTCAATGATCGCTGGTTTTGTTGGTACTTACTACAAGACTCAAGATCCTAAGGAAGGCTTTAGAATTGGTATGGCTTGTGGTGCTGCTACTGCATTTACCAAGGATATCGCTGTGAAGAGTCAAATCGACGCAGTATTGCCACAGATTAAGGTTGAACAAATTTCTTAATTTAAAGGGGAAAGATATATGAGAATTAAGGACATATTAAGTCCTGAGTCCATGATTATGGAACTCAAGGCTAAAAACAAAGAAGATGCCATTAAAGAAATGACTGACCTTGAAGTTGCAACCGATATCGTTAACGACGAAGATGCATTTATCAAGTCCATCTGGGACCGTGAAAATGAATCTACTACCGGTATTGGTGGCGGAATTGCGATGCCTCACGCACGTAACAAGTCAATTAACAAGGCTCGTGTGTTGTTCGCTAAGAGTAAAGAAGGTATTGACTACAACTCACTTGATGGTCAACCAGTTCACTTATTCTTCATGATTACTGCACCAGCTGGTGCTGACAATACTCACCTTCAAGCTTTAGCTAAGCTTTCTGGTTTATTAATTGATCCAGAATTGGTTGAAAAACTTAAGGCTGCTAAGACTCCAGAAGAAGTTATCGATCTTTTCGAAAAGGCTGAAACTAAGAAGGACGAAGAAGACAAGAAGGCTGCCGAAGCTAAAAAGGCTAAGGAAGCTGCTAAAGCTCAAGGTAGTTCAGATGATAACAAGCCTTTGATCGTTGGTGTTACTGCATGTATCAACGGTATTGCCCATACTTACATGGCTCAAGAAGCCTTGATCAAGGAAGGTAAGAAGCGCGGTATCGAAGTTAGAATCGAAACTAACGGTTCAGAAGGTGTTAAGGATAAGTTAACCCCTGATGAAATTAAGCGTGCTAAAGGTGTTATTATTGCATCTGATAAGAAAGTTGATATGCCACGTTTTGACGGTAAGCACTTAGTTAACCGTCCAGTTGTTGATGGTATCAACAAGCCAGGTGAATTGATTGATGACATTATGGATGACAAGGCAGATGTTTACCACGCAAGTGCATCTGACAAGTCAGAAGAATCATCAAGCACTGAAAAGCCAGGCTTATGGGCAGGTATTTACAAGAACTTAATGAACGGTATCAGCCACATGCTTCCATTCGTTATTGGTGGTGGTATCTTGATGGCTATCTCCTTCATCGTAGAAAACTACGGTGGTGGTGCTAAGTCTCCTGCATTTATCTTCTTGAACAACGCTGGTAACTTGGCCTTTGCCTTCATGGTTCCAGTTCTTGCTGCTTACATTGCTGAATCAATCGGTGACTTGCCAGCTCTTATGCCAGGTTTCGTTGGTGGTTACATGGCTGCGATCGTTAACGGTCAATTCCAAGTTAACGTTCAATCACACGCAACTTCACCAGCTGGATTCTTAGGTGGTATTGCTGCCGGTTTCATCGCTGGTTACTTAATGATTGGTTTGAAGAAGCTATTTGCTAAATTACCTCACTCAGTTGAAGGTATGAAGCCAATGCTGTTCTACCCAATCTTAGGTTTGCTGTTAATCGCAGCTATTATGTTCTACATCATCAACCCAATCTTCAGTGGTATTAACTTTGCTATTACCCACTTCTTGAATGGTATGGGTACTGGTAACTTGGTACTTCTTACTACTATCTTGGCTGGTATGATGTCAATCGATATGGGTGGTCCTTTCAACAAGGCTGCTTACGTATTTGCTTCAGGTGCTTTTGCTAACGACCCACACTCAACTACTGCTGCTATCTTAATGGCTGCTGTTATGGTTGGTGGTATGGTTCCACCATTTGCTACTGCTATCGGTACTACTTTCTTCAAGAATAGATATACTTTGGAAGAACGTCGTGCAGGTGTTTCAAACTGGGTATTAGGATTCTCATTCATTACTGAAGGTGCTATTCCATTTGCTGCAGCTGACCCAGGTCACGTAATTCCTTCATGTATCATCGGTTCAGCCGTTGGTGGTGCCTTAGTTGGTTTATGGCACGTTGGTGTTCCAGCTCCTCACGGTGGTCTTTGGGTATCACCACTTGCTGGTAACATTGGTGGACCAAGTCACATTTTGTTCTACTTCTTGGCAACTATTATCGGTTCTATCGTAGCCGGTTTGATCATGAGTTTCTGGAAGAAGAACGTTAAGGACGATCCTGACGAATAAAAATATGTACTGGAGTAAAATAATTTAAGTTATTAATCAAAAATGCTCCATTATGTAAAAAAAGTATTATAATATAAACATCTTGATGATCTCTACTTGAGTCAAGATACTCTGTTATGTTTTGCGCTACCTTCGGGTAGCGTTTTTTTGTGAGAAAAATTAAGGGATATATTAAGCTAAAACTAGTAAGTAGGTGAAAAAGTTGAACGATCAAATTATCCGGATCACCAGGGCTCTCAATCATCCAATTCGTATTCAGATTCTTTATTATTTAAATGATCATCAAAAAAGTAGTGTAAATAATTTGGTTAAGCAATTCGATGTGAGTCAACCAGCTATTTCACGTCATCTTAGAATTTTAGAAGAAGCTAAGTTGGTTAAAAGTGAACGGGTTAAGCAGGAAAAGTACTATAGTTTAGCTGATAATCATATTATTAAAATCTTGGATGTTTTACGTCAGCACGTCAAAGAATAGTTTGACAAGCATATAAAAATATGTTTATATAATGATGTAATTCTAGAACAAAAGCATTTAAATAAAATTCAGCAAATTTTATATTTTAAACATTTCTTATAATTTATAAGTTTTTATTGATAGCATCAGGTCTAAGAGGCACTGGTGCTATTTGTATACGCTTAAAAATATTGACACGATTATCAAACTAGCTTATTCTAACTTTAAGTCAGAAAAGAATTGCTGAATTTTCTGATTTAAATGCTTTTTTTGTATGGAGGAAATTATATTGAGAAAAATAAAATCTAGAATTACTAAGTCACTTTTTATCATGGGATTAATGGGCATGATTATGCTCTTAGCTTCCGCATGCTCAAATAAAAAAGGTGCAAAAACTAACTCTGACAAGGTTTCAATTGTGACTACAACTAATGTTTATGCAGATATTGCTAAGAATGTTGTAGGTAATTACGGCAGTGTTCAAGCCATTATTAAAAACAGTGCAACTGACCCACACGATTTTGAACCAACAACTGCAGATGCCAAGGAATTGACTAAGGCTAACATTATCGTAACTAATGGCTTGGGTTATGACACTTGGATGAACAAGTTAGCTAGTTCAGTAAGCAAGAAACCAGTCTTGGTGGGTGAAGACTTAATGGGACTCAAGAAGGGCGACAACCCTCATATCTGGTATGATTTAGATATGCCAACCAAGTATGTTAACTACTTAGTTAAGCGTCTGTCTAAGTTAGACAAAAAACATGCAGCTTACTTTAAGGAAAATGGTGACAAGTACTTAGCTAAAGTCGCTAAGATCAAGCAAATTGCCAAGTCAACTGATAAGAAGAACAATAAGCCTGTTTTCGTTAGTGAACCTGTTTTTGATTACGGTTTAGAAGAAGCTGGCTACAAGATTGGCGACAAGGAATTTAAAGAAGCAATTGAAAATGGTACTGATCCAAGTCCTAAGACCATCAATAAGATGACTAATGAAATTAAGGATAAGAAGATCGCATTCTTTGTTAATAACACTCAAGCAAGTAGTTCAACTGTTAAGACTTTTGTTAAGCTTGCTAAGGAAAACGGTGTGCCAATACTTAACGTTCGCGAAACAATTCCAAATCATATGACTTACTTGGATTGGATGAGAGAAAATTACCAAAATTTAGCTAATATTAGCAAAAAATAGATAGAATTTAGCAAGTAAAGGGGATGCTAAATTGATTTTAGATGTGAATGATCTTTCAATGAGATTTGATACAAAGACCGTTTTTCAGGATATTAACTTTCATCTTGAAAAAGGATCAATGACTGCTCTCTTGGGACCAAACGGAACGGGAAAGACAACATTAATTAAGATTTTGATGGGGATGCTTACGCCAACTGATGGTAGCTATAATTTCTCATCAGATGTTAAATTAGGCTATGTGCCACAATTTAGAAATATTGATTCAGAATATCCACTTTCAATTCGTGCATTTATAGGTTTAAATGCACCACTTTTTAAAACAAAAAAGGTGAAGGATCAAATTGATCATCAATTGATCGAAACTCACTTAGATTCGATTAAGGATACTCGAATGGGTGAAGCTTCAGGAGGTCAAAAACAGCGTGCATATTTAGCTCAGGCGCTGCTGGATAGTCCTAATATGATTATCTTGGATGAAGCAACAGCGAGTCTTGATCCGGCGGCTAAGGAAGAATTAATGGGGCTAATCAAGCACCTTAATCAAGAACACAAAATTACGGTTTTGTTTGTTACTCATGATATTCCGTTAGCTAAAAAATATATGACTGATTACTTGTACCTTAACAAGGGTTCAATCAGACAAGGAAAGATGAGTGAGTTTAAGGAGGATTTCGAATAATGTTTCAATATGAATTTATGCGTTATGCCTTCTTAGCAAGTACATTTATTGCGATTACCTGTGGGGTCGTCGGAGTTTATGTTGTAGCACGCAGCTATGCCTTTTTAGCTCATACTTTGTCAGAAATTGGCTTTGCGGGGGCAGCCTTTGCCGTGTTTATCGGTATTGCGCCGTTATGGGGGATGCTGCTCTTCACGTTATTAGGTTCGATTGGCGTTGGTGAATTGTCTTTGCATAGTGATCAAAAGGAATCTTCAATTAGTGCGATTTCTGCACTGTTTATTGGATTGGGTGTCTTGTTCCTAGCTATTTCAGGGTCTAACAGCCGTTATGCGACGAATATTTTGTTCGGTAGTATTATCGGCGTAGACAAGCAAGGCGTAATCCAATTGGTTGTTTTATCAGTTATCGTTTTGCTGATGATTTTGCTGGTTCAAAGGAACTTGAACTTTGATTCATTTGACCATATAGGTGCGATTGCGCACGGTGTGCATACTGGCTTAGTAGGAATTGTTTTCTTAATTTCTTTAGCTATGTCAGTTGCTATCGGTGCACAAATTGTTGGTTCATTGTTAGTATTTATTTTGCTAACATTGCCATCTTCAACGGCCCGTTATATTGGTCGAACAATTCCAGCGATGATTGCATGGTCGGTTTTCTTTGCCTTAATTGGTGTTTGGGCAGGTCTATACTTAGGTTTTATCACTAATTGGCCTGTCACATTCTTTATTGCTACAATCGAAGTAGTAATTTATCTGGTTGCTTATGGCCTCCATGTAGTTAAACATCGTTAATAGAAATAAAGCAGGTTGAGAAATTCAACCTGTTTTTTATTTGAAAAAGAAAAAGAACTACTCCATTCCGAGGAGTAGTTCTCAAATGATGTGAGAAATTTTACTTTCCATTAATTGTTATATAGTTTGTTGAGCAAAGTTGCAAGCAAAAATTTTAGAATTTGTAATAATTAATAAAATTTGAGTATTTGGTTTTAACTTTTGACTTATTTAATGATTAAATATACTACAAGATATTTTGCGATAAAGGATGGGTTAGATGTGGATTAAGTTTGCGATTGCGTTGTTGCCAATCATTTGGTTGATTATTTCACTTGGTGTGATGCGCATGCCAGCTGCACGAGCTTGTGTAATTGGATTGGTATTAACAATTGTGCTTGCAATTTTTAGCTTTAAATTACCTGTTTTAGATACCATGACGGGAGCCTTAGAAGGGATCATCATGGGTATTTGGCCAATCATATTCGTGATCGTGATGGCGTTATTCGCATACAATGTGACTACTGAGTCGGGCGGAATGAAAACCATTCAGAATATGCTGGCCACAATTTCAACTGATAAGCGTATTATCGTGCTAATTATCGCTTGGGGCTTTGGCGGATTTCTTGAATCAATTGCCGGTTTTGGTACAGCAGTAGCAATCGCGGCAGGTATTTTGATTGCTTTTGGGTTAGATCCAATTAGAGCATCAGTAATTAGTTTGATTGCCAACACAACAGCAACAGCTTTTGGTGCAATTGGTTTGCCGATTTTAACATTAGCTGAAGTAACTAATTTGAAGCAAGAAAATTTATCTTTCATTGTAACTTTGCAATTATTTGTATTGGTAGTGTTAGTACCACTTATCCTGGTAATTTTGACAGAAGGCAGTATTAAAGCTGTAAAAGGCGTTGGCTTAATTACCTTGATGTCAGGACTAGGAATGGCTATTCCCCAGGTAATAGCTGCTAAATTTGTCGGTGCAGAATTACCTGCAATTGTAGGTTCTCTTTGCTCAATCGCTATTACGGTTTTGTTTACTAGATGGCATGAAGATGAGGAAGAATCTGATGTGGAGCGTCCAAGTACAAATGAAATGCTTAAGGCATGTTCACCATTTATCTTAGTCTTCATCTTCGTCATTTTTGCATCATCATTGGTGCCAGCAGTTAATAATTTACTTAATAAGGTGACAACTAATTTGGTTGTTTATACGGGGAAAAATCCGAATACCTTGTCAATTAGCTGGTTGTCGTCTCCAGGTACGTTGCTTTTTGTCGCTACTTTAATCGGTGGGGCAATTCAGGGCGTTAGTTTTAAGAAAATGATGCAAATTTTAGGACAAGTAATTAAGAGCGTCTGGAAGACAACAATTACGGTTTGTGCAATTGTAGGATTAGCCAAAGTAATGGTCTATGCAGGAATGACCGATGCATTAGCAGTGGCCTTAGTTAGCTTATTAGGGCCAGCTTATCCATTATTTGCACCACTTATTGGGGCATTAGGAACATTCTTAACTGGTTCTGCCACTTCAGCTAACGTGCTCTTTGGTAACTTGCAACTGTCAGCAGCAGCGGACCTAGGTGTAAGCAAGTACTGGGTTGTGGCATCGAACATGACGGGTGCAACGGCAGGGATGCTGTCCCCACAGAATATTGCGGTAGCAACCGGTGCGATCAACCGTGAAGGTGACGAAGGTGAAATCTTGAAGGAGACTGTCAAGTGGGGCAGTTTGTACTTGGTAGTCTGCTGTGTGTTCTTGTACATTACGGGATTACTGACAGGTATGATTTAAAGTTAGAAAAATAAAAAATGAAGGATCTGCTATGATGCAAATTCTTTGAGACTGTAAAATAGTTTGTGTAAGGATGAATGATTCCTTAAATTTATTTCTTTAAACATTAGAAAAAGGAGTTCCTTTCTCGTATGATTGGTTTGAACAAAAAACACATACAGAAAGAAGAACTCCTTCATGAATGATTTTACCAAAGATTTTGCTCAAGCTCTATTCAATCCAGACAAAATAAATGATTTATTGCGCAAAGAGCTACAACAGGCTGTTAATAACTTGCTAGAAGCTGAATTGACTGCCTTTCTGGGCTATGATCCCTATGCCAGAAATGGCTGGAATACTGGCAACTCTAGAAATGGTGCTTATTTCCGCAAAGTTGATACGCAATTTGGCCCAATTGAAGTGCAAGTGCCTCGGGATCGCAACGGTCAATTTCATCAGCACACGCTGCCTGACTACAAGCAGCACTCGGATATCTTGGAAAGCATGATTATCAAGCTTTATTCCAAGGGCGTGACCACCAGGGAAATAGCCGATCTAATTGAAAAAATGTATGGCAGCCATTACAGTCCAGCTCAAGTATCAAATATTTCCAAGCAGATGATTC